>JAYOKQ010000011.1:0-66258 GCA_038119905.1 Gemmatimonadota bacterium
CGGCGATCTGGTCGCGGAGTTGGTCGGCTCTTTCCCATTCTTTGGCCGCGCGGGCCGCGGTGCGCTCTTCGACCATCTGTAGGACGTGGGCCGGCACAGTGCGGCTCAGTTTGGTGCCTTCGGGTGTATCGACGAGTTCGTATCCAGCGGCGGCGATCTGGTCGCGGAGTTGGTCGGCTCTTTCCCATTCTTTGGCCGCGCGGGCTTGGGCGCGCTCCGTAGCTAGCGCCAGCAGTTCGGCTGGAACCGGCTGTTCTGCATCGGGTTGCCACGCGGCAAGCTCCAGACCCATGATCTGGTCAAAATGGAGGAGCGTCGCCTTTTTGACGCCGTCGGCTAGGTCGCTGCCGACCAGTTCCCAGACGAGAGCCAGCACGCGCGGCATGTTGAGATCGTCTTCGACGTGCTGACGAAAGCGCGCTATAAACGCGCCGTCTTCGTCGGTCGGATCGCCCCAGGCGTGCGCCGTATTGCGCAGTCTGGCAAAGGCTGTGGCCGCCGCATCGAGGCTTTCCCATGCGAACGTGAGCTTGGCGCGGTAGCGCGCACCCAGACAGAAAAATCGGTAGGCGAGCGGGTCGTAGCCGCGGTCGATTAAAGTCTGTAGGCGCAGAAAATCGCCGCTCGATTTGGACATTTTCTCTCCGCCGAGCTGGAGAAAGGCGCCGTGCACCCAGAAGTTGGCCAGCCGCGTGCCGTAGCAGGCTTGAGCCTGAGCGATTTCGTTAGTATGGTGCACGGGAATGTGGTCCTCGCCGCCGCAGTGTATATCGAAATACTCGCCGAGGTATTTGGCTGACATGGCGCTGCACTCAATGTGCCACCCGGGAAAGCCGATGCCCCAGGGGCTCTCCCATTCCATCTGTCGCTGTTCGTCGACGGGACTAAATTTCCACAGCGCAAAGTCGGTGATTTTGCGCTTGTCGCCTAGCTCGACGCGCGCGCCAGCCTGAAGCCCTTCAATGTCTAAACGCGCCAGGTAGCCGTATTCGTCGAGCTTGTCCGTATCAAAATACACGCCATCTGCCGTGCTATAGGCGTAGCCCTTTTGCTCTATGGTGCGGACGGCATCTATTTGCTCGTCAATGTGGTCGGTGGCTCGACACCACACGTGAGGCTCAAGCACATTGAGCAGGCGTAGATCCTCTTTGAAAACCTCTGTATAGAGCGCGGCCAATTCCCACGCCGTTTTTCCCTGGCGCTGCGCGCTGGCCTCCATTTTATCCTGGCCGGTGTCGCCGTCCGAAGTGAGATGGCCGACGTCGGTAATATTGACGACGTGCCGGACGGCGTAGCCGCTGTATTCAAGTGTGCGCCGCAGCAAATCTTCAAATATGTAGGTGCGTAGGTTACCGATGTGCTGGTAGTTATAAACGGTCGGGCCACAGCCATATAGGCCTACATGCGGTGCATTGAGCGGAGTAAAGGGGCGCGCCTGACGCTCGTAGGTGTCGTATAGATGCAAGGTCATGGGATGACTATAAATCCTTTAGCTGTATGTGTATACGCGTATGGGCCAGCCATAAAAACTGCCGTACACCAGAGCGCGGCGCAAGTCGTAGAGCGATTACTTGTAGCGCATTTGGGGCGTAAAGCGATGGTCACCCAACACCTGCTCTAAGCGCGCATCCGCGCCGTCGAGCAGCGCCTGTTCCACGTCGTAGCGAATGTAGGCGTTGTAGCGTGGAAAAGCCCAGCGGGGGCCGTATTGCTGCTGCAGCAGGTAGCGCACGCGCGATGAGGTGTTGGGGGTGCCGCGGTGCCAGCACTGGGAGTTGTGCAGGTATATATCGCCGGCTTTGCAGTAGATGTCGCGCGGGCCGTTGCCCTCGAAGTGCGGCGTGCCTTCGGTCGTGGGATGGCGTCCCGAATAGTGGCTGCCCGGCACATACTGGGTCGGGCCGTGTTCAATGGAATCGATGTCTGTCAGTGCCACCTGTACCGTCAGCCAGAGGATCGGCATTTCGATGCGTGGGTCGTGGCGCTCGACGTTGTCAGGTAGCGGAAAAAAGAGTGCGTCGTCGACGTGCCAGCGGTCGATGGCATTGCTGTTGTCGGTGCGCAATACGTTCATGCCGCACTGCTGAAAGCCGGGTCCAAACAGGGCCTCCATCAGACTGAAAATCGGTTCGCGCACGAGCAGGTCGCAAAAGTGTGGATCGAGTTCATTGCAGTGCCGCAGAATGAACTGTCGTTGGATATAGCCGGCTTCGTCGAGTGCGGTGTCGGCCATGAGTTCGTCCGTCTTGTCGCGCAGGGCGTGGACTTCGTCTGCTTCGAGCACGTTAGGTATGACGACAAACCCGTCGCGTTTAAAGTGGGCTAGGATCTGCTCTGTTTGATCGGCGGAAAAGGCTTCGCCCGCTAGAATCGCCGTGCGCGGCATATGCTGTTCCTTTGGCGTGGGGGGGCCACGCTGCGTTGAGTGTGGAAATACAGTGTGCGCTAAATCAGCTCGTCGTCTTGGCCGAAGACCAAGCGCACGCCATTGCAGTCGACTAGGCTGAATTCACGGATGCCGTAGGGCTGAGTGGTCGGCTCCGTCTCTATGTCTAGGTCTCGGCCGCGGATTTCTTCGTAATAGGCATCGACGTTGCGGATCCAAAAAAATAGGTGTATGTCCTGCGGCGCGCGTTGGCCCTTCGAAAAATGAAGGGCTGCGTTTTCGCGCCATACGACGGCGTAGTATGCATCGCCAAAGTCAAAGGTGAAACCGAGGGCATCGCGGTAGAACGCGGCGGCGGCCAGCACGTCGGGCACGTGCAAGACGGCGGCGCTCTGCACAAACTGCTCGGGGTGGGCGTGGGGAATGCCGGGCATTGAAATCTTCTATCGCCCTATGCCAAGTAGTGGCTCGGTTTGCGCGTGCCAGGGCAGGTGAACGAGGGATCAAAATTCCGTATGACGTCGGGAATTTCGCCCGTCCACCAACTCGGCGGCTGCGGAAAGGAAAAGACGCCGTGCCAGGCTAGGACTAGCGTGCGGCGCTGTGCGGTTTGGTTGGGCCAAGCCGCGTGCAGCAGGCGCGCGTCGGCAATGATTAAGTCGCCCGATGAGAGCGGCACGTCGACGCTGTCGGGGTGGTCCATAAACACCGGATGATCGAGATCGTCAATGGCCTGAATTTCTGGGCCGTGCGCATCGGGTAGGACGTCGTGCAACGGGATGCGCTTGCGATGGGTGCCGGGTAGGACGCGCAGACAGCCGTTTTCACGCGTGGTGTCGCTCATATAGTAAGATAGAAATATGACCGTTGGCCAGGGGGCGGCCGCTTCTGGATGGTTCCAGTTCATGAAGTCTTGGTGCCAGTAGAGCGGAGGACCATAGGCCGGCTTGGATAGCAGGATGATGTTGTCGCGCGGCTGCAGGTTTTCTAGGCCCAGTTCAGCGCAAACCTGCTTTTGCGGTGCGTAGTCAATGATCTTCTCGACGATGGGATCGGGAAAGCTCTTCACGTTGGTTTCGGCATTCATCTTTTCCCAAAGGCGCGGCGCATAGACGTGGATATCGCTGCCTTGGTAGCGGTATTTTGGATCGACGGGCACCGTGTCAAATACGCGCTGCGACCAGTCTTGTAACTCGCCTAAGAGAGGGTCCTTCAACAGGCCGGGCACGATGGCATATCCCTGTTCAACGAGCTGGTCGCGCTGGGCCCTTGCTTGGTTGGGATCGAGAATAGGTGACATAGTTAGTCCGCTTCAATAGGGTGGATGGTCAGAGCACGTAGGGCGATTAAACAGCCGCCTCTTCCAGGGCGCGGATACCCGGCCATTCGCGCCAGATATCGGTGTAGGCGTCGCGGCCAATTTCCGAGCATTCCTTGTGGCGCAGGCGAAAAATAGCCGCATAGCGCACGTGCGGAGATGCGTTGGGTGCGGCTGTATGCACCAGCTGGTGGTGCGTCAGCACGACGTCGCCGGGTTGGCCCTGTAGCATGACCGGCCCTTCGGGTAGCTCGACGCGTGGCATGCCCTGCTCGAGCACCTCATGTCCGTGCTCTTGAAAGTAGGATTCAAAAAAAGTGTGCGAACGCGGCCACACGGTAAAGTTGCCGGCATACTCGCTGTTGAGCTCCGATAGAAGGATAACGGCCAGCGCAGTAAAGCCGCGATTGTAGGTGCCTTTCGCGCTGCCGTTGAGTCCGGAACCCAGCCCGTCTAGATGACCGTGGGGCGGTCCGGGGTCGGTGCTCGGGTCAATGGGAAAGCGCAGGGCAATTTGGCCGGCGCCCACTTCCTGCAGGTTGCCTTCGCCCATCAGTGATTCAACCAGGGGAAAGATTGGAGAGCGGTTCATCAGATCGGTAATAGCCGACGTCTTTTGCACTTCGTTGCAGTATGACTGGGCGCGCAGGCGCGGCAGATCGTCCTTGTTCATGCCCTCGTAACCGAGGGAGTGATTGATCGCGCGCAGGGCGTCATCGACCATAATCTGTGGAACGACGCCGCGCAGGACGGTGTAGCCCAGTTCGCGAAACGCGCGTTTTTGCTGTCCGGTAAGTTGCATGTACCGTGCTCTCCTAGTTGGGATATACGTTCGTCTGTGTTCGAACTGCGCTAGCAAAATAATAGCGATGGTGATTGGCGGCAATTATCTTTGTCGGTGCGCTCAAAACGAGGAGGTGCTGTGTCGGATTCCACGCCGTCTGGATCGGGTGGGTATGGTAGGCTCATACGCGATAACGCCAATTTTCGCTATCTGTGGCTTGGACAGATCATCAGCCTATTGGGCGATTGGTTCAACTTAATTGCCTCCGCTGCGCTGATTGCCGAACTGACGGATTCGGGGCTGGCTGTCGGCAGTCTCTTCGTCGTCCGCATGCTCGCTCCCGTGTTGATCAGTCCGATCGCCGGCGTGGCGGCCGATCGCTACAACCGCAAGCACATCCTTATTGCCGCTGACATCGGCCGTTTTTTTACAGCCGCCGCTTTTTTGTTGGTGCGTTCTCCAGAGCACGTTTGGCTGCTCTATGTGCTTTCCTTCATACAGCTGGGCATCGGCGGGTTTTTCTTTCCCGCCCGTTCTTCGATTCTGCCCGATATCGTAAGCCAACGGCATGTAGGAGCCGCCAACGCGCTGACTTCGGCAACCTGGTCGGTCATGTTAGCTATGGGAGCAGCGCTGGGAGGCTTAGTCTCGGGAACGTGGGGCATCTATCCGGCCTTTGCCATTGACGCCGTGTCGTTTGTCGTCTCGGCACTAGTTCTATCGCGCATTCGGCTCGAAGTTAAGCCGGCGCTGGACACCGATACGACGCTCGGTGCGGTTCTGCGCCAGTATGCTGAGGGACTCCGCTATCTGAGAGAAAACAGAGAGATTGCCGTCACTTCGCTGCATAAGGCAGCGCTGGTCTTTTGCTTTGGCGCTCCGCTAGAAGTGCTGCACGTAGCGATGTCGCGCGAGGTCTTTACCGTAGGACAAGGGGGCGCACTGGGGCTAGGCCTGATGTACGCGGCGGTGGGGGTGGGGACGGGTTTGGGCCCAATTGTCGGCCGCAGCGCAACGGGCGATCGCCTGCCGGCTCTGCGCTGGAGTATTGCGCTGGGCTATGCGCTGGCGATCGTCGGTTTGCTCATCGCGTCGACTCTGCACAGCCTGTGGGCGGTGCTATTGGGCATTCTCATTCGCTCGTGTGGCAGTGGCCTCATCTGGGTGTTTTCCACGCAGATTCTCCTGCAGATCGTCGCTCCGCCGGTTCGCGGTCGAGTATTTTCTACGGAGATTGCTCTCAGCATGCTGATGAGTGCGGTGGGAGCTAGCGCCGGCGGATACTACCTCGAGTGGTTTGGTATCGCCGGTGCGGTGCAGCTGACGGCGGCGCTCACTCTGGTGCCCTGCCTGCTGTGGGTCGGCTGGCTGGCGCTGCGCCGGGTCCGCGTTTAACGCGTCTGCCGCGCTTCGTCCAGAGCACCTTTCCAGGCGCGGGCCAGCACCGAGTAGTCGTGGCCGATCTCGATCATATTGTAGCCGAGCGCGGCGTACTGCTGGGTTTCCCGTTCCCAGGAGGGTGCAATACCAATCATTAAGTGAATGCCGCGCGCAGTAGCCGCCGCGGCCGTGCGCTCTATGGCTCGCTGCACGTCGGGGTGGTCTTTGTCGGGTGCCGATAGACCGATGGCCACCGAGTAATCCGACGGACCGAAAAGCAAAAAGTCGAGTCCTTCCACCGCGCATATTTCATCGATGTGTTCTACTGCTTCGGGTTTTTCTACCATCGCACCGACCAGCGTTTCTGTGTTGCTCCAGGCGATCCATTCGGCGGCGTTGGCCGTGCCGTAGCGTCCGGAAAAGCACAGCGTGCTAAAGCCGCGTTCGCCGAGGGGAGGAAACTTGGCGGCGCGAACGGCGGCCGCTACTTCGCTTGCCTCTTTTACTTCTGGTATGATCAGTCCCAGTGCGCCGACCTCCAGCGCCTTGCGCGCCAAGTAGGGTTCGTCCTTGTCGATGCGCACAATGGGGGCACAGCCGCTGAGCAGCGCGGCGCGTATGACGTGTTCCAAGCTTTCGTCCTGGCGCCACGCGTGTTCGTTGTCGATGCGCACAAAGTCAAAGCCGCAATTGCCGGCCAGCCCGGCCATATGTGGACTGAACGAGCAGATGCAGGTTCCATAGACGGTTTCGCCGCGCGCTAGTTTCTCTTTCAAGGGATTCGGCCTGTATTCCATCGTCGATCTTTCGCTTGGGGTGAGGCGTTAACGAGATCTAATATAGACGGTCCCGTGGGCCCGCGCTGGTGCTATGCTTTTTGGCCGGTAGGGTGCAGGCCAAAATAGGAGGCCATGATCAGACCGCTGGCCACGCGTGCTGCGCCGGCCAGCCCGAAAGCGGCCCAATAGCCATATTCGATAATAAACACGCCGCCTAGCACGCTGCCGACAAAATTGCACAGCTGAAACCCGCAGACGCGAAAGCCCTGAATCCGCGCCCAGTACTGGCGAGGTAGCACCTGAGTGGAAAAATGCTGGTCTACTGGGTTGTCTACGACTTCGGCGGCACGGGATATCAAAAAGCCGGAAACGGCGACGGGTAGATTGATGAAGAGGCCCATAAAACCGAGCGCCAAGCCTCCGCCTGTGCGCACTGGCAGAATGGTGAGCGTTGGTCCAAACCGACGCACTAACCACGGAGTGCTAAACGTGGCTGGCAGGCCGGCTAGCTGACTTAAAAAGAAAATGGTGCCAATGGCCGCCGCGCCAACGTCGAGTTCTTCCTCGAAGAACACGTTGAAAAAAGGATAGGTCAGTCCCAGGGCAAAGCCGCGCGTGCCGCTGAGGGCGGCGATAATGGCAAATAGATGCCAGGAGCCGCCGCTGTTTTGCTGTGGGTTTTCGTCGATGGCGTGCTGGTGATGGCCCGCGCGCGCCGGCATGCGCAGAAGGGGTAGAAAGGATACGAGCGAGCAGAGAGCGCCCAATAGCAGGGCATAGCGGAAGGGATCGGGCAGATCCGTCGATAGATCGAGCAGGTGGCCCATAGCGCCCGGCATAAAGCCGCCCACTAGGCTCCACAGCATGCGCACGACGACCTGAAGTGCGGACCATAGGGCGAGGGCTTCGGCCCGGCGCGTGGGGTGGGCGTTGTCCGATAGAAAGGGAACATGGTTAACCCAGATACAGCCCGTGGCAATGCCCCCCAAGAAGGAGAACACGAGGAGGGGCAGCGGTTCGCTCGATAGGCACATGCCCAGCTGAGAAACGGCCAATAAGAGGCTGGAGACCATGAGAAAGGGCCGGCGGCCTAGGCGATCGCTGAGCATGCCGATGGGCAGGGCAAAGAGTCCAGTAGCCAGCGGCGCCATGCCGGCTACCTGTCCTATAAAGTCTTCTTGATAGCTAAGTCGAAGTAGATAGAGATTGTAGAGCAGAGTAAACAGGGCCATGCCGGCATTAATCGCTATGCCATAGCCGAAAAACAGGCGCACATTGCGGTTAAACTCGCGCAGGCGAAACGTGTGCAGCGCGTTGAGAATTGCCATTCGCGCTAGAAACCCAAATTGGGTCCGCCCTGGCGCGGACAGAGTAGACAGCGCTGGCGAGTACTAAAACCGATGGTGGGCATCCAGGTGGGCGCCATATCGCGACCGGGTGAGGGATATAGGGCAACGCGCTGCGTCCCGTCTGAGCGCATGGTCCATATATCGGTTTGGCCAAAGGCGTCGGAAACATAGGCGATGTGGCTGCCGTCGGGTGAAAAACTAGGCGCTGAATCTTTGCTGGAGGAGCGCGTTAGGTTGCGCAATTGGCTGCCGTCTGCGCGCATGATCCATATATCCGAGACCCCGTCTCGATTGGAGGCAAAGGCGATGTGCGTGCCATCCGGTGACCAAGTCGGTTCGCTGTCAAAAGACGGGCTGTTGGTCAGCCGCTGCAGGCGCTGTCCGTCGGCGTCGACGACGAAGATCTGATGGTCGAAATCGGGTGCGCGTCCCGGCGCGCGCTGGGCGTCTTCAATAGCCGTTAGCTCGGCGCTGTCTATGCCGGCAGGGGCAAACACCGCGCGGGCCGAGGCAAAGGCGATGCGGCGACTGTCGGGCGACCAGGTTGGATAGCCGTCAAAGGCGGGATGGCGCGTTAGGCGGATCGTATGGCTTCCGTCGGCGTCGATGACGTAGAGCTCCCAGTTGCGGTCGCGCAGTGAAGCAAAGGCAATATGGCTGCCGTCCGGCGACCACTCGGGATGGTAATCGCCGGCGGGAAACTGGCTGAGGTTGCGAGAAACGGTGTCGCTCAGATCGAAGACAAAGAGCTCGGTGTTGAACGGCACGCGTCCTGAAGAATGGGCTAATTGCTCGCCGGTGGGTGAGAAGGTCGGGTGTTGGTCGTCGCCGGCACTGTGCGTTAGGCGCACGGTCCCACGCCCGTCGGCATAGAACATATAGATCTCGAAGTCGCCGTCTCGATTGGAGGCAAAGGCGATTAGCTCTTGGGTGGCACCGTCGCCGGCAAAGGGGTCTGTGCCCTGCTCTAGCAGCGAACAGCCGGCAAGCAGCAGGAGCAGGAAGGAGGCGCGGCAGCCGTATAGCACGGTTTACAGGCCAAATTGGCGCATCCACCAAGCTAGGTAGTCTGCGTCCGAAATGGCTGGATCCAAACCGCGCGCCTGCATGCGTTCGGCGTAGTTGTGCGCCATCTGCTCGTCTTCGGCTGTGCAGATGGTTTCGTCTTCGTCGATCAGGCCGAGATCACCAGACTGGGCCATCCATGCATCGAGCTGTTCGGCGTGTTCGGCCAGCACGTCGGCATACCGGGGATCGGCTGCCAGGTTGTCGACTTCGTGCGGGTCGGCCCACAGGTCGTAGAGCTCTTCGCTCGGCCGGTTTGGTGCCATAAAGGGGCGCTGGGCTTGATTGAGCTGATCGCTCTCGTGCAGCGCGCGCATCAGTGTCCACACCGGGTATTGGTGCTTTTTATAGGCGTTGAACTGCATATAGGGGCGTTGGGGCTGTAGGTTGCGAATATACTTGTAGCGCTGGGAGCGCGCGCAGCGGATGCGATCGTCGGTGCCGTCACAGCGATCGCGCGCGGCAAAGATGGCACCGCGCTGTGCACTAGAAAAGAATGATTGTCCGTCGCCAGACGGGATCGGAGCGAGCTGACATAGGTCGAGGGCGCTGGCTGAAAAATCGACGCCCGAGACCAAGCGCTCGTCAACGTTCCCTGCCGCTAGCTGGCCAGGCCAGCGAACGATACAGGGAACGCGCAGCCCGCCGTCGTAGAGAAACTGTTTGTCGCGCACGTGCGCTCGGCCGTGGTCGCTAATGAAAAAGACGATGGTGTTGCGCGCTATATCCTCGTCTTCTAACCGCTGTAAAACGGCGCCTATTTTGCGATCGAGTACCTGAATACTCTCTAAATAGTGGGCCCAATCCGCTCGCGTGAGCGGATGGTCGGGGTAGTATGGGGGTAGTTCGACGGTGGCTGGATCGACGGGACGCTCGACGTCGCGGGCAAAATCGCGATGCGTATCCATGATGTTGATCTGCGCGTAAAAGGGCTGGTTCGCGCCTCGCTGTGACCAATCTGTTCCATCAAAGGGATCCTCAACGGCGAAGTTGAAGTCGGTCTTTCCCACGCGGTCGTAGGCCCCGGGACCGGGGCTGTTACAGGTAAAATAGCCGGCTTCGCGAAAGCAGTCCGTCAGCAGCGGCACGCTGCTCGGTAGGGCCGTGTCGCGCCGCGAGCGGTGGTGGTGTGCTCCGATGGAAGTCTGGTAGCGTCCGGTGATCAGGGCTGAACGCGAGGGCGAGCAGACGGGACAGGTGACAAAGGCATTGGCAAAGGTCGTGCTTTCGGCTGCAAAGCGGTCGATGTGGGGTGTGTAGACTGCGGGCGTGCCGTAGCACGCCAGATCTGGATAGAGATCCTCGCCGTATATCCACAGCACGTTGGGACGCGTCGTCATAAGATGATGTGCGTTAGGTCAATAGGTAAATGAGCTAGTCGGCGCCGAGTTGGCTGAAGGATAAATATACTGTGCGGGCTGCACTCGCTTCAAATCGGCGATCTGCCCGCGCACCGTCGTGCTTGTACGCCTAGGGCGCCGTTGAATCGGATGCAGCGTCGGATTGTAGCAGATCGAGCAATGCGCCGTGCAGATGACCGTTGCTCGCGATGAGTCCCTGCGATCCATCGAGCAAGTTCAGCGCTCGTCCATCGGCGCGGCTAACCCGTCCACCGGCTTCCTCGATGAGCAGGGCCGCAGCGGCGATATCCCACGGTTCGAGTCCAGCGTCAAAGTGCGCTTCGGCGCGACCAGACGCTACGGCGCAGAGTCCGACGACGGCGCAGCCGGGGGCGCGCACCTGACCGGCTGCTTTTGCCAGCGCCGCATTGGGGCGCAGCGTGATGGAGCGCTTGCTGGGTTTGGAATAGTCGATGCCGACGAGAGCGCGCTGCAGAGAGGTTTGCTGCGATACGTGCAGGGGCTGGTCGTTGCAGGTTGTGCCGCCATCGCGCACGGCTAAATAGATCTGTCCCATGCCCGGCAGCGCGATGCCGGCGGCGATCGGCTGGCCCTGCTCTGCATAGGCTAGCGAAATGCCGAAGAGCGGGAAGAGGTCGCGGGCAAAGTTATAGGTGCCGTCGATTGGATCGATAATCCAGCAGCGCGCTTGGGCGCGTTGATCGGCGACGTTGAAACCTTCTTCTTCTGCCAGGATAGATTCGTCCTTCCAGTGCGTTCTGAGGCGATTGATTAGCAGGTGTTGAACTTCGATGTCGGCGCTCGTCAGCAGATCGCTCGCTTCCTTTTCGTCGTAGGCGAGCTGACTGCGATCGGCGTATTTCGTCTGGACCAAGCGGGTTGCTTCGGCGAGGGCCTCACGGATGAAGTTGCTTCGGTCCACTTAGCGCACCTCGTAGGCTTCTGCGCGCGTGTGGGCGCGCCGTCCCGGACACAGGGCCTGCATGGCTTCCGGCATGCGTGCATAGGTTTCCGGGTAAATCGGCTGGTGGCCGTTTTCTACCCAATTGTTGAACCAGCGTGGGTAGTAGGCGATATTGAGGCCTATGCGCACGGTGTCTGCGGCGTTGGCGCGAGCCTGATGCCACAGGCCGCCGTGCCAGAGCACGACGGATCCGGCCGGTGCTTCAACGGGTACGATGCGCGCTGGATCTAGGTCGCTCGGTGGGGATTTCTCTCGGCTTCTGTGGCTCATCGGCACGACCCCGGTCGCCCCGTTTTCCGCGGTGAAGTCGCTGAGTGCCCAAATGGTATTAATCATCCAAGGTACGTCCGGCACCGTTTGAAAATGGCCCGTCGAATCGGCGTGCAGTGCTTGGGCCGGCGCACCGGGCCAGGTGGGTTTTGAGCAGGCTTCGACCACTCGGCAGGTCGAGCCGAGAAAATGGCGTGCGATGTCGACTACCTGCGAGTGGCCCGCGCAGGCCCAGACCGCATCGTCTAGGTTGAGCATGCCAAAGAGCGTCTGGTAGTGCGCATCGCCTACGATGTGATCGGCGTGGGCTGGATCGGCGTGCAGCGCCAGGCAGCGCTGTCCCAGCGCTAGGGCGTCGGCGCGCGGGATGGCACTCTTTAAAACGCAGTAGCCAAACGTGTGCAGGTGATGGATCGGGTCGTCCATGGGCGCTTCCTTTGTGGTTGGGGTGGTCAATGTACTAAACTATGGGTGCGTCGAAAACTCGGCTCCACCATGCGTCTAAGACACCTAATTAAGAGGAGGCAGAAAATGGCTCGCAGTGCACTAGAGACGAGATTGTTGAGCTCGCTCAGCAAGGTCTTTGCCGACGAGGCGTTGAGCGACAGCGCCTTTCGGCACGCGTCCTGCTTGCGGGGCGAAGTCTTTTCGTTCCAGCTGGCCTATCGTGCCGATCGACTGCTGAAAGGTATGCAGGTCGAAGTAGTTTCTCCCCTTGCTAAGCACATTCGCGTGCGCGAAGTCGGCCTCGTGCCCTGCGAGTTTCCCGGTGCACATTTTGACGACAACGTGCTGCGCACGACGCCGGGTCTGTATCCCGATCCCCTCTATCCGCTGGCCAGCGGTGCCGACGCGCTGCCGAAGCAGTGGCGGGCGCTCTGGGTGCAGGTGCGCGTGCCCGCACGACGCGTATCGGGGCGGCACGAAATTGAGCTGCACTTGGTTCATGATGGGCAGCATTTGGCCAGCGAAACGTTTGTGCTGGACGTTATACCGCAGACGCTGCCGGCGCAAAAGCTGGTGCATACGAGCTGGTTTCACGCCGATTGCATCGCGTCGCACTACGGCGATGCCGTTTGGAGTGCTAGCCACTGGAAGCGCATTGAGCAATTTATGCACAGCGCCGTCGACCACGGCGTTAACCTGCTGCTGACGCCGCTGTTTACGCCACCCCTCGACACGCAGGTCGGCGGTGAACGGCCAACGGTGCAACTGATTGATGTCGTTCAAGAGGGCGATACCTACCGCTTTGATTTTCGCCGGCTGCGCCGCTGGGTCAAGCTAGCCGACCGCTGTGGAGTGCGCTACTTCGAGATGGCACACTTCTTCACGCAATGGGGGGCGGCACACTGTCCCAAAATTGTCGCGCAGGTCGGGGGCAAGGAGCGCAAGATTTTCGGCTGGAAGGATCGGGCTGCAGGCTCCCGCTATCGCACTTTCCTCGGTCAGTTCCTCCCTCAGCTAGTGCGCTTTATTCGCGCCAACGGGCTGGAACGACGCGTGTACTTTCACGTGTCTGATGAACCGCATAAGGATCACTTAGAAGCCTTCTCTCAGGCCGCCTCTATCGTGCACACGCACCTGAGCGACTTTCCATTTATCGATGCACTGTCCAACATCGAATACTACGACCGCGGGTTGGTCCGCCATCCGATTCCCGCGAGCAATCACATCGAGCCCTTTGTCGAGCGGGGTATAGAGAATTTGTGGACCTACTACTGCGTCTCGCAGTGGGATCGCGTTGCCAATCGCTTTTTCTATATGCCGTCAGCGCGCAATCGCATACTCGGGGCTCAGCTCTATCGCTACGATCTGGCCGGCTTTCTGCAGTGGGGCTTCAACTTTTATTATGCTCAATACTCGACGCGTTCAATCAATCCCTTTGTCGAGACGGATGCCGGTCGCGCTTTTCCCGGCGGAGATGCGTTTATGGTATATCCCGGGCAGGATGGTCCCATCGACTCGCTGCGCGGCGAAGTATTCCGCGAGGCGCTGCAGGACCAGCGCGCTCTGCAGCTATTGGAAAAACTCCAAGGGCGCGAACAAACGCTGCGTTTGCTGCAGCAGGGCGCACAGGGGGCGATTACGATGAAGGAATATCCGCGTTCGGCCGACTGGCTACTTGCCATGCGCGAACGCGTCAATCGGCGCATTGCTGCACTGGTGGGTGTGCCCTAGGATGGGTGGCTTTGGACGGTCGGTCGCGCTATGTTATGGAGCCAACTCACAGATGGGAGACGTGCCGTGTCGACAACGCTGATTGCCCACGTGCCGCTGCTTGGTGGAACGTATGAACTCACCATAGAAAACGGGCTCATTGCTCGTTTGCGGCCATCGACGCAGCAGACAGAACGATGCGTCGGACCGGCGCTGTTCGACATTCAGGTCAATGGCTACGGCGGTCGCACCTGCCGGATCGCCGGACCGGAACGGGAAGACGCGCTGAGTTACATTACGCAACTGCTGCGCGAGCAGGGAGTCGGATGGTGGATGCCGACGATTACCACCGCGAGTGCCGAGGATCTACTCGCCGCTTTTACAGGCTGCGGCCGTGCGTTAGATGCCGACGCGGATCTGGCTGCTTCCATTCCCGGATTGCACCTCGAGGGACCGTATATCTCGCCCGTAGACGGTCCGCGTGGAGCGCATTCGCTGGACCATGTGCGCCTGCCCGACTGGGACGAGGTGCAGCGGTTAAACGAGGCGTGCGGCGGTCGCATTCGCCTCGTTACGCTGGCGCCAGAAGTCGACGGAGCCATTCCCTTTATAGAACAGTGCGTCGCGGCAGGCATGGTCGTCGCGCTAGGGCACACCGACTTGGATCGCGATGCGCTGGCCCGCGCCGTGGATGCGGGGGCCACGCTGTCTACGCACTTGGGCAACGGAGCGCACGACCGCCTACAGCGTCACAACAACTACCTATGGTACCAGCTGGCCGAAGAACGCCTCTACGCGTCGTTTATCGCCGACGGTCAGCACCTGCCGAGTGAATGTTTTTATTCGATGCTGCGCGCAAAGGGGTTCGAACGCTCTGTGCTCGTGTCCGACTCCGTGCTGTTAGGTGGAATGAAGCCGGGGGTATACGGCGTGCGCGGTCGAGATATCGAAATGCTGGAATCCGGTCGCATCGTCGTCCCTGGCACGCCGAACTTGGCCGGCAGCGGCAGCAATTTGAGAGAATGCGTGGAATGGGCCGTGCGCTTAGGCCGGATTGATCATGCCGACGCATGGGCTATGGCCAGCCTCCATCCGGCGCGTCTAATGGGCTTCGATCAGGGGCTGGGTGTAGCCGAGGGATGCTCGGCTACCCTGACGGTCTATGCGCTGTCTGAAGACGGCTACGCTATCGACGTGCAGCAGACTTGGGTAGCAGGGCGCTGTACCTTTGACGCCACCCGCGACGTGCCCACGCCCATGCCGGACGTGCCGCCGGATGCAGCTGCTCCAATTTGATCTGGATGAGAAAGGCAAGCGATGAACGAAGAGTGGATCGGCGGCGTGCCCGATAGCCGCCATATCAACAACGGCTGGCAAATTCCCAGTGAGGGCTACTGCGATCAGCCCTATGTGGTTAAGACGGACGACGGTGCTTGGCTGTGCATCATGACCACGGGGAGCGGCCACGAGGGCGCTACCGGTCAGCATATCGTATCGACGCGGAGCACGGACTGCGGCCGCACCTGGTCTGCCCTAGTCGACGTGGAACCCGCCGATGGACCGGAAGCCTCGTATGCGGTACTGCTGAAAGTGCCCTCGGGACGCGTATACGCCTTTTACAACCACAATACAGACAACGTGCGTCGGGTGAAAGCGGACAATCCCCCCTATGCGGACGGCTACTGCACGCGAGTCGATAGTCTGGGTCACTTCGTATTCAAATACAGCGATGATCACGGCTTGAGCTGGTCCCAACAGCGCTATGACGTCGATGTGCGCGAAATGGAGATCGATCGCAATAACGCCGATGGCGGTCAGCTGCGTTATTTCTGGAACGTGGGCAAGCCCATCGTGGCCCACGGGGCGGCCTTTGTATCCCTGCACAAGGTGGGCGGCTTTGGCGACGGTTTTTTCACCAGCAACGAGGGCGTGCTGCTCCGGAGTGAAAATATCCTTACGGAGTCCGATCCCTCGGCCATCGCCTGGCAGACACTGCCCGAGGGAGATCGCGGTTTGCGCGCGCCGTCTGGCGGTGGCACGGTAGCCTCTGAACACAGCTACAGCGTGCTGTCGGACGGATCGTTCTACTGCGTCTATCGCACGATTGATGGGCATCCGGCCTGTGCGTATTCGCGCGACGGCGGCCGCACCTGGTCGGAGCCGCAGTACAAGCAGTTTGCCGATGGCCACCTGTTGAAACATCCACGCGCCGCAAATTTTGCCTGGCGCTGCCGCAACGGACGCTACCTCTACTGGTTTCACAACCACGGCGGGCGCTTTATCCGCGAACATCCAGCGCAGCGTTCCAACGCGTATCAGGACCGCAATCCGGTCTGGCTGTGTGGGGGTGTCGAAGTGGACGGTCCCGACGGCAAGGTGATCCAGTGGAGTCAGCCCGAAATTGTGCTCTACGACGACGATCCGTACATCCGCATGAGCTATCCCGATCTGATTGAGGAAGACGGTCAGTACTATCTGACGGAGACGCAGAAAGACGTGGCGCGCGTGCACCAGATCGATTCCGCGCTGCTGGAGGGTTTGTGGGACCAGTTTGATGCGGCATACGTTGGCCGTGAAGACCTAGTGCTCGAGTGCTCTGGTCCAGGGCCAGCGGTGGTCGATATGCCGGCCCTGCCGCGCTTCAACCGTCGCAGTGGACAGAGCCCGTACGGAACGGAGGATCTGCGCGCCGGATTTAGCCTTGATATGTGGCTCCAATTGGACAGCTCGGTCGCCGGGCGGGTTTTACTCGATACGCGCATGGAAAACGGGCAGGGTCTTGTTGTGCAGCACAAGGGACAGGGACAGTTGAGTATCTGGATGGATGACGGGCGCACGCAGGCCGGCTGGGACAGCGTGCCGCAAATGGTGTCCGTGGGCAAGCGCCACCACGTGGTTATCATCGTCGATGGCGGTCCCAAGATCATTCGTTTTATCGTCGACGGACGGCTCGACGACGGCGCCTCCTATCGCCAATTTGGCTGGGGCCGCTTTAGTCCGCATTTACAGCACGCCAACGGCGCCTCGCGCCTGCTGGTCGATGGAGCGATCGAATCGGTGCGTCTATACGGACGCGCGCTGCGCACTTCTCAAGCTGTGGCGCATTTTCGCG
The DNA here is from genome assembly GCA_038119905.1 of Gemmatimonadota bacterium. GTDB lineage: Bacteria > Latescibacterota > UBA2968 > UBA8231 > UBA8231. The sequence continues at coordinate 16,926 of JAYOKQ010000011.1, forward strand.
CCGGGAGTCAGTAGCGTGGATGCGCGGTACCCGCGCCGCGTGCGCGACGCCGATACCGTACCTATGTGGGTTTGAACTGGAGTCGTACTCATGTTGCTCCTATTGCGCATTGCACTGTGTGTAGCCGCGCTGCTCGTTGCCGCGCCTTGCTCGGTTGCCGCATTAGATAATCTAGTCGATTCGACGTATAGCAATATCCTACCTACGGACTACGTCGGACCTGAGGTCTGTGGGGACTGCCACGAGAAAAACTTTGCGCACTGGGAGCGCCACCCACACAGCCGGATGAATGCCATGGCAACGCCGGAAAATGTGCTGGGTGATTTTTCTGATCACGTCGTTGAGTATGCCGGTGGTCGCGCAGTATTTCGCCGCGATGGCGATCAGTTTTACGTCGACTACTATCGAGGACTTGTGCGCGAGCGGCGTTTTCGCGTTACGCGCGTCATCGGTTGGCGCTACGAACAAGATTATATCGCCGTGCAGACGGAGGGGCCCGAGCCGCCGGACGATAGGCTCTATCGCGACGAAACGCGTCTACGCTTTTCCTACGATCTGCACGGCCAGCGTTTTTTTCCTCAAAGCTATATGGAGCCCACCGAGTACCAGGGCTCGGAGTATGAGGCCGACGGCCGTCTGCGCTACGATCCATTTCAACCCGATCGCGTGCCGTTCAACCAGCGCTGTGCGCGCTGTCACAATACGTATCCCTATGCGCTGCGCCTCTATAAGATGTTTACGAAAGACGGTATGTTGTCTGGTTTCGCGCCGGGGCACGGCATGGACGAAGGCGTCGTAAAGGAGCTGGCTACACAACAGGGCGATCTGGCGCTGCTGGGCAACGAAGAGCTGCCCTCAGAGCGTTTCGTGACCGTCGGTATTAGCTGCGAGAGCTGTCATATGGGTGGCCGCGAGCACGTTGAAGCGCAGCGTGCAATTCGCTTTGTGCCGACCCACCCGCTGCTGGCGGATTGGTCGCCGCCGCACGAAGGGGCGCGCAAACGACCGGAAGTAGTCAATGCACTGTGTCGTCAATGTCATCACTCGGGGGCGAGTGCGCGCGACAACTGGCCCGATGGTTCGGCCAGCGTCAACTCGATGGAAGCGGTGGAAATGGATCGAGGTGCGTGTCAGAGCGAAATGCGCTGCACGCACTGCCACAATCCACACGTCGGCGGTCCGCCTGCCGGATCGCCGGATCGCGCTGTGCATATAGACGCCTGCCTGTCGTGCCATCCGTCGCTGCAGACTGCTCAGGCCCAAGAGGTACACGCTCGGCACAGCGCCGATCAGGCCTCGTGTTTGGACTGTCATATGCCGCGTATTGTGCAGGGATTTGGCGCCTATAACCGGACCCACCGCATCTCTTCGCCCAGCGAGCAAGCCATTCTCGCTACGGGCATGCCGAATGCGTGCAACCTCTGTCATCTGGATAAATCGCTGGCCTGGACGCGGGACCAGCTGGCCGCCGGCTGGGGACGCCAGGTTCAACTATCTCCGGCGCTTGGCCAACATTTTGGTGCCGATCTGCAGCGCGCGGCAGGGGCAGCGTGGTTGGATCATCCCTTTTCCATGGTGCGCACTGTGACTGCGGGTGCTTATGCTCGTTCGCCTCAGGGGAAATCCGCGCTGCCGCAGCTATTGCCGCATCTCAACGAGGCCAACGCTTATGTGCGCCTGCGCTTTCAGCGCGATATCGAGCAGATTATCGGACGGTCGCTGACGCTTGATGAATTTGATGCGATGGCTGCCCCCGTGCTGCGCCATGCTCAGGTAGATCGCCTGCAGCAGCGGGCTGCCGCTCCATAAAGTTTGCCAGTTTGGTTGTAGCCTGTAGGATTTCAAGTCGTCGGCTGCGTCGTCGGACAAACCGCCGCTGCTGATTTTTCACCAGATGGATACCGTCGAGGAGACCCGTATGACAACGTCCAATATGCTCGGAGAGATCGCCAACCCATTTGCTCTTACAGATGCCGATGGCTACGTGTGGTTAAAGGGGAACCTACACTCGCACACCACCAACTCGGACGGCAAGCCCTCGCCGCAGGAGCGCTTGGATGGCTACGTTCGTCAGGGCTATGATTTTCTCTGTATTTCCGACCATCACAACATTACGCGGGTCGACAGCCTGCGCGTTCCCGATGGCTTTATCGCCGTGCAGGGAGCCGAGCTGCATCCGGACAATCCGTTCGGTGGACAGAAACACCACTTTCTCTGCCTCAATATGCGCGAAGACATAGACGCGCAGCGCATGCCGCCCCAGCACGTCATTGATGCGGTCAATGCGCAGGGGGGCAGCGTTTGGCTAGCGCATCCGCACTGGAGTTCGGTGAACATTATGCGCGATACGGCACCGCTGCGTGGCTTTGCCGGCATCGAAGTATTCAATACGACCTGTCGCTGTGCCGGGCGCGGCGAGTCGTCGGTCCACTGGGACGACTGGATGGAACAAGAGGGTCGGCTCTATCCGGGGCTGGCCAACGACGATGCACACGCCCTAGAGGAGACGCGCCGCGATACCTATGGTGGATGGACCTGGGTGCGGGTGCGCGAGCGCACGGCCGAAGCTGTCTGCGCTGCGTTGGCGCAGGGGGCCTCCTACGCTAGCACGGGACCGATTATCAAAGATATTGCGCTGCAACGGACGGAAAGTGGCGCGGTCGAGGCTACCGTTTGCTGTTCACAGGCGCGGCGTATTGCGGCGGTCCACGACGCCTACGGAACGGAGTATCACCAGCACGGTGAGCTCTTTACGTCGGCCACGCTTGCCCTACGGCCCACGGCGCGTTGGGTGCGCTTTGAAGTGGTTGGACCGCAGGGCGAGAAGGCGTGGTCCAATCCGTTTGATATCTCGTCGGTCGCCTAAGCTTTTTTAAATCCATTTAACTAAAACGAGTTTTCACAATGTCTAAGAACGTGCTAGTCATTGGAGCCGCTGGAAAAATAGCGGGGCAGGTGCTGCCTGCGCTGCGGGAACGCTACGAACTGACCCTGCTCGACGTGCGGGCAGAGGACCGGCGTGGCCGGCCTCTGGAAGGCGTGCAGATCGCCGACCTAAGCGATGCCAACCGCGATGCCTATCGCGCCCATTTTTCCGGCGTTGATGCGGTCGTACACTTTGGTTTTGTGCGCCCCGACGGCGAGGGGGCCGAAGCGCGCTTTCGCGCCGAAATGCGCAACGTTGAAATGGCCTACAATGTGTATATGACTTCCCTGGAAGAAGGCGTTGGCCGCGTCGTCGTGGCCAGTTCTAATCACGCGGCCGATTACTATGAATCGCTGATACTCGACGGGGCGATGGACGGCGTGCATCCAGAAGGGCGGGCCCTGTCGGACAACTACTACGGCTGGGCCAAGGAAGTGTACGAGCACCTCGGTTTTTTATTTGCCGTGGGCAAGCAAAACGGCCGTCCCCTACCCAACGTACAGATTCGCATTGGCGGGCCACGTGAGACGGATATAGACCGCTGTGAACTGGGCGATTTGCGCTGTATGCGCCGCGCGTTGGGCGCCTATCTGAGCGAGCGGGATATGCAGCAGCTTTTCGTAAAAAGCATTGAGACGGACGATATTACCGACGAACAGGGAGTGCCGTTCCAAATATTCTACGGCATCAGCGGTAATTCCCACGCGTTTTGGAGCATTGCCAACGCGCGCCGTGTGATTGGCTACCAACCTGAGGACAACAGCGAACGGCGCTTTGCTGCTACAATCGCCGCGCATCTACGCGCTGCCAAAGAACGCGACGGATACCCGGGAGAGCCCCATGTCTGAATTGATTCCTTTTTCGATTCTCGATCTTGCGCCGATTCGTCAGGGCGAAGAGGCGGCACAGGCCTTTGTCGACCTGCGCGAGCGCGCCGTCTGGGCCGAGCAGTGCGGCTACCACCGCTACTGGTTGGCTGAACATCACAATATGAGTGGGGTGGGCAGTGCGGCCACCAGTGTGCTCATCGGGCATATTGCGGCGGCCACGCAGCGGATGCGGGTCGGTTCCGGTGGCATCATGCTGCCCAACCACGCGCCGCTGGTTATTGCCGAGCAGTTTGGCACGTTGGAATCGCTCTATCCGGGGCGCATTGACCTCGGCCTAGGCCGTGCTCCAGGTACCGATTTGATGACGATGCGCGCCCTGCGCCGGGACCGCGCGGGAAATGACGGCGACTTTCCGCGCGATGTGGTCGAACTGCAGTCGTATTTTCGCGGCGGTTTGGCCCACCGCGTGCGCGCTGTCCCCGGCGAGGGACTGGACGTGCCGATCTGGCTGTTGGGATCAAGCCTATTTAGCGCGCAGTTGGCCGGTATGCTGGGATTGCCCTATGCTTTCGCCTCGCACTTTGCCCCTGACTACCTGATGGATGCGCTGGCGCTTTATCGGAGTGAGTTCAAGCCTTCGGCGCAGCTCGACCGGCCGTATGCCATGGTCGGGACGAGCATCGTTGCTGCGGATAGCCAGGCCGAAGCGCAGCGCCTCTTTACATCTCAGCAGGTGCAATCGGTTCAGATGCTGAGAGGCGAGCGCGAAAAAATGGGACCGCCGATTGATGACATCGAAGCGTATTGGGTGCCCCCTGAAAAAGAGGCGGTCGACCATAAGCTGCGCTACGCCTTTGTCGGCACAGAACAGGTGTTGGCAGAGGAGTTGGGCGCCTTTATTGAAGCAACACAGGCTGATGAACTGATTGCAACCGTGCGCATTTTTGATCAGCAGGCCTGCTTGCGCTCGCTGGAAATCCTTGCGCAGGTGCGTCGTAATCTGGTGGCTGAACCCATGTCCGTGGGCTAGCGTTTTTAATGGGAGGGGCTTGGCTGCCAAGCATCGCCCCACTGCACTTTGCGTGCCGCTTTCCACGCGGGGCCGTCCCTACGCGACACGACCGCATCGCGTAGGCCATCTTCTTGGCATACGCGCAGGTGGACGTGCCCGCTGCGTCGCTGCGGATGGCGGACGATGCGCCCCGCTGCGCGCGGTTGCTCCGTGCGCGTAAAAATCAGATAGAAAAATTTTTCGTCTTCGTATCCCAAGTCTCCACGTTTAAATAGGCGGTGCTGCGTCGATCGAGATACGCGCTGGGCGAAATGACACCAGTCATCGGCCGCTAGGGGGCATGCATGTGTGTGGGGGCAGGGCGCGAGTAGATATCCGCCTTGCTCTAGCAGCATCGAACGCAGCATTTGCAGGCGGTTAAAGCAGGGGGTAGTGCCTGGTTCGATTAGGACCAGCGCTTGGCTGGTGGCCTGCCACATGGCGCCGACTAAGTCGATGCACTCGTCGGCCGCTAGCTCGTTTAGGACATAGCTGGCAATGACTAAGTCGGACGTCGGCAGCGTCGCCTCCTGCAGGGCCTGTGTTTGCCAAAGCGCCGCGTTCATTGGATGCAGATCGGCCGCAGCCGCTAGGCGCTGACCGAGTGCGACCAGGCGTGGATCGCGCTCTATAAGGGTGACTGACTGCAGGGACGAAAGGAGCGTACAGGCCGCCCAACTGGCGCTGCCCGAACCGGCGCCCAGATCGAGCAGCGTGCTAAATGCCGCGTCTGGCCAGCGCCGGCCGAGCTGGTTTATAACCGCGCTGTTGGCCGCATAGGTAGCCGGTAGGCGAGTGGCCGCATAGGCTAGCCGTTCGTCGTCATTGGTCAGAAAGGCGGCACCGCGCGGGCGCGCTGTGCTGCGATACCGTTGCGAAACGGATTCTGCCGCTGCCGCTAGTTCGGCGTGGTTTGCCTGGTCGATGGCCTGGGCAAGGGCCCGCTGAAGTGGGTCGGGAAGATGCATAAAAATAGAGGGCATGGCCCCGTTCCACGTGGGAACGAACCATGCCCTCGAAGGTAGAGAGACGAATGATTAGCGCTTGCGAGCGGGGCGTTTTTTGGACGCCGTGCCGCGCAGGGCCTTCTTCGTCGTCTTGATGATAACGGCTGCGACCTTGTAGGGGTCGGCGTTGGACGCCGGACGGCGATCCTCAAGGCGGCCCTTCCAGCCCTTTTCGACCGTGCCGATCGGAATGCGGATAGAAGCACCGCGGTCTGAAGTGCCGTAGCTGAATTTGTCGATCGACTGGGTCTCGTGATGACCGGTCAACCGCTGGTCGTTATCTGCACCGTATACGCCTATGTGCTCGGGAATATGCTTGCCGAACTCTTCGCAGATCGTGACAAACGTCTTTTTGTTGCCCGCGCTGCGCATGGCGCCGTTGGAAAAGTTAGCGTGCATGCCCGAACCGTTCCAGTCGCCCTTGATCGGCTTGGGATGCCAGTTGATGACGATGCCGTACTTTTCAGCCGTGCGCTCGAGCAGGTAGCGGCCAACCCAGATCTGGTCGCCGGCAGAGCAGGCCCCTTTGGCAAAGATCTGGAATTCCCACTGGCCCATCATTACTTCGGCGTTGATGCCTTCTACGTTAAGGCCGGCTTCCAAGCAGAGCTGCAGGTGCTCTTCGACGAGGTCACGGCCAAAGGTATTCTGCGTGCCAACCGACGTATAATAGGGGCCCTGAGGACGCGGGTAGCCGTCCTTTGGGAAGCCCAACGGCAGATTGTTATCCGGATCCCATAGCGTGTATTCCTGCTCGAAACCGAACCAGAAGTCGTCGTCATCGTCGCTGATCGTGGCGCGGCCATTGCTCTCATGCGGCGTACCGTCGGCGTTGAGGACTTCGGTCATGATCAGCCAGCCGTTGCCGCCGATGCGATCGGGGTCGGGGAAGGCTGCAACGGGTTTGAGTAGACAGTCAGAAGAGTCGCCGGTTGCCTGTTCGGTTGACGAACCGTCGAACGACCACACGGGAGCGTCTGCAAAATCGCCCGAGAAGTCGTCTACAATCAGGGTCTTGCTGCGCAGGCTCTGCGTGGGGTGATATCCATCAAGCCAGATGTACTCCAACTTCGACTTGGCCATCTTTACACCTTTCTCATCGGGGTTTAGGCGAATTGGGTTGATTCGCCGAGAAGTCCTATATAATTGGTCTGTCGCTCCGCTTCAGACCGGTGTTCTTAAAATGTCGAAGAGATTTTAGCAATCTGCGTTCCACTGCTTCTGATTCGGGCACTGGTGCACCACATGGTATCTCACCGGCTATTGATTTTTCATAAGTTTATATAAAACAAATGTATACATTGCACATATTTTGTTTTTAACGCAGTGCAAAGAAGGAGAAATACGCAAAAAATGACATATTTGTTATTTTTTGATGAATTCAGAGAAGAATATAACGATTATCCACGAACCAATCAAAAAAATAAACTTTCCCTTGGTAAAAAAAAATGAAGAAGTAGGGTTTTAAATGATATAAGCGGTCCCCAGCCGCTTCTGAATAAGTACATTTTTGTATGTTTTGAGGGATGAAAATACATTTGTGTTGTATGTGAACTGCGGTCGGAGGGTATCTGCATGAGGCGTGTACGGGCTCTTGCGAGTCGTCGGATCTACCGTGCGGCGCGTTGACGCCTCCTGTGGCCTTTTTTAGATTTGTCCCGCCTTTTTGCACAAGGGAGCGGACGAGTTAGTGAAGCGGCCATATCCATGTCATGCGTTTGCAAAACCTCTCTGGCGAGGACTATGTGCCCTCGCACTGTGGGCCGGTTGTGGAGCTGGAGACCACACCATACGCCAACTGGCGCCTAGCGTGGCCTACCACAAGGTGCACCTTCTCGACGGCCCGTGGTGGTTGCACGTCCTTGAGATCGACCTGGAACAGGCCCGGCAGGAGGGCATCCGCCTGCGCACGGCGAGTGCGTCGGTCGATAAAGGAGGCGTCGAGCGGACCAGCGAACTAGCACGCGGCGCGCTTGCCGCCGTAAACGGCGACTTTTTCTACACGCGAGAAACGAGCCATACGGCCGGTTTGCTCATACGCGATGGGATGTTGCTGCAAGGCCCTCAACTGCGTTCGGCCTTGGTTATATCGGAGCGGGGACGTCCACTTATCGGCTCGTTCTCTGCGCAGTTTGGCGCACTCGCTGCGGACGGGCGCACGGTGTCTATCGACGGTTTTAACCGCGCTCCTCAAGCGGGCGAGTTGACCCTCTACAGCCATCATGCCTCGTCTTTGAGCGATTCCGTGCGCGCGATGTTGGGTTTTCAGCTTCAGCGCATTGCAGGGCGTTCGTTGCTCAACGATACGCTGACTGCGCGCGTTCTTCAGGTGCGCCGGCGCGCTTGGCCCCTGATGCTCGAACCCGGCCAGTGGCTGATTGCCGCAGGCGATCGAGCTGACGGCGTAGCGGGGATTGCCCCGGGCGATACGCTGCGGCTGTTTGGTCGGTTGCCTCCGGCTCGCGAGCCGCTGCGCGAGGCGCTGGGCGGAGGACCGCGCATCGTGCGGGATGGGGCTATATCCATTGAACACGAACGCGAGCGACTTAGTTCGGCCTTTGCCGAAGAGCGCCATCCGCGCACGGCGGTTGGCTACACGCAAAACGCCGACGTGCTCTTTTTAGTCGTTGTAGATGGGCGACAGCCAGGGTATAGTGTGGGCATGACGCTAGAGGAGCTCGCTCAATTTATGCGCACGCGTCTGGCGGATTTCTCGTTGTCGAAAGAGAATGCTTACCAAGCGCTAAATCTCGATGGGGGCGGATCGACCACGATGGTTGTAGGCCAAGAGGTCGTCAATAGCCCCTCAGACCAAACGGGTGAACGACCCGTAGCCAATGCGCTGCTCGTCGTCGAGGAACCGTAAAATGGTTAGACTGCGTCCCGAAGCCCTGCGTCAGCTGGGAACCGATCTCCTGTTAGCCGTTGGCGTCGACCGCTCCGATGCCGAACTGGTGGCGGATCATCTGGTTGAGTCGGGTCTATTGGGCCACGATACGCACAGCGTGCTACGCCTGCCCCAATACGTCAATATGGTGCGCGAAGGCGTCGTCGATCCAAGTGGTCAGCTCGTTGCGCTAGATGAGAGCGACTACGCCGCTCGTTTGTCTGGATCGTGGAATTTTGGTCCGGTCACGGCTGCGCGCGCCATGGAACACGCGCTGGATAAAGTGGAAGCTGACGGCGCACTGGCCGTGGTCACCGTTCGCGACTGCAATCATATTGCCCGCCTAGGGCGTTTTGTTGCGCAGGCCACTCGGCGCAGCTGTATTGCACTGATGGTTGCCAATGGACACGGCGGCGATTTAGCTGTGGCCCCCTTTGGCGGGCGTGCCCGTCGTCTGCCGACCAATCCGCTCTGCATTGGGATTCCCACGGGATTGGAGTGGCCGCTCGTCCTCGACATGACGACGAGCATGACGTCGGGCGGCGATTTGCGCCTGCTGCGCAACCTCGGCCAGTCCGCGCCCAAGGGCACTATCGTCGATGCGGACGGTGTGCCTACAACAGACGTGGAAAAATACTATGGTCCGCCTCCCGGAGCGGCGCTACCACTGGGTATGCCGACCAGCGGGCATAAGGGGTTTGGTCTCAGCGTATTGGTCGATGTGTTGGCCGGCGCGCTGTCAGGCGCCGAATGCAGCAAGGAAAGCTGCCAGCGTTCGGGCAACGCACTCTTTATGGCCGTGCTGCGGGTGGAGGCTTTTCGACCGCTGGACGCGTTTTTTGCAGAGGTGCAGGATTTCGTAGCGCGTATAAAGGACTGCCCGACAGTTGAAGGAGTCGATGAAATTCTACTGCCGGGTGAAAACGCATATCGACACTACGTGCAGCGGGTAGAGCGCGGTTTGGAAGTCGACCCAACTGCCTGGCAGCAAATAGTAGATCTGTCCGCTGAATTAGGCGTAGTGCCACCGTCGCCGCTGGCGGCCAACGAGCAAGTATAAACGCATTTTCACATTAAAGGGAGAGTATCTCATGTTGGATATCGGTATTGTCGGCCTGGGCGGGATTGGCAACAACCACGCCCGTTGCTACACCGAGAACAAACACGCGCGGGTCGTAGCCGTATGCGACATCAATCGCGAACGCGCCGATGCGGCGGCTCAGCGCTGGAATGCCAAGGCGTTTTATAGTGTGAAAGAAATGCTTAAGAGTGGGATACACCTAGATGCGTGTTCGGTCACTACAGCAGGCGTAGAAAACGGCGGTGACCACTATGAGCCGACGATGGAGCTGCTTAAAGCTGGGTTACCGGTGCTAGGAGAAAAACCCATTTCCAACGACGTGAGTAAGGCGCGCAAAATGGTGGCGTTGGCCAAGAAAAAACGCCTGCGCTACGGGGTCAATCTAAACCACCGCTTTACGCCGGCTGCCGTGCGCGCGCAGGAGTGGCTGAAGGCTGGACGATTGGGCGAACTCAATATTGTGAACATGACGATGTGGATTAACAATCCCAACGAATCGAGTCCATGGTTTCACATCCGTGCCCTGCATCCTCACTCGCTCGACGTGATGCGTTATTTCGCCGGTGATGTCGACAAGGTGCAGGCGTTCTTTAAAAAGGGCAAAGGACGTAAGATCTGGTCCAATGTGCAGGTGAATCTACTGTTTAAAAACGGCGTTATTGGTCACCTTACGGGGAGCTACGACGCCGGCGGCAGCTACGGGTTGGAGACGTGCGAACTCGTCGGTTCAGAAGGGCGCGTCATTATAAACGAAGCCTGCGAAAAGCTGACCTTCTATCCGCGTTTTTCGCGCGAAGTAGAAAGCTATGATCACCTAGGTGGGATGGGTTCGTTTCCGGATACTTTTCCCTCGCGCATTGGTGCCTGGGTTGATGATCTGCGCAACAATACCCCGCCCAGTCGAGTCGATGCGAAAGCGGAAGACGCGCTCAAGGTGCAGCTGATCATCGAGTCCATCATCAAGTCTTGGGAAACCGGACAAGTCGTAAAGGTGCCGCAGAAATAGTATGATACGCGTCGGGGTCATCGGGCTTGGTCCCATTGGCAATCGCCATGCCAAGCTCTATAACGAGATGGAGAATGCCGAGCTGCTCGGCGTGTGCGATGTCGATCGTGCGCGCGCCGATGCGGCGGCGGCGGCGCACGGTACGCGCGCTTTTTACAGCGTGCAGGAAATGGTTGAGTCGGTCGGTCTCGACATGGTTAGCGTTACGACGGGTGGCGAGGAATACGGCAGCGATCACTACCAGCCGACAGTTGATGCGCTGCAGGCCGGCCTGCACGTGCTGGGAGAAAAGCCCATATCCAACGAAATTGCCCCTGCCGAAGAAATGGTGGCACTCGCTAGCGAAAAGGGGCTGTGCTATGGCATAAATATGAACCACCGCTTCACCCCGGCCGCTCGTCTAGCTAAACGGTGGATGGATGACGGTCGCGTGGGCGACCTGCTCTTTATGAATATGAGCATGTGGATCATGAATCCTCGCGAATCGAGTCCGTGGTTTCAAATCAAGGCGCTGCATCCGCACACGGTCGATATTATGCGCTACTACTGCGGTGAAATCGAATGCGTACAGTGTTTTGTGCTGAAGGGGCCAGGGCGCTCGATCTACTCCACGGCGCAGTTTAATATGCGCTTTAAAAATGGATGCCTCGGTCACTTGACGGGCAGCTATGACATTGAGCGCGGTCATCCGATGGAACGCTGCGAGGTGGCTGGGGTTAAGGGGCGTTTCGTCGTTGATGATATGTTTCGCGAGGCGACCCTCTATCCGGCCGGCGAAATGGAAAAGCGCGTGTACTCTAATCCCATTTTTGGCGGTATGGGCGATTTTGAAGACACGTTCCGCAATCGCCTGCAGCGCTTTGTCGAGCAGTTGGAAGAGGGCGCGCGCCCCGAAGAGATCGATGGTTCGGGTCTCGATGGGCTCAAGGCGCAAAAAGTCCTGGCCGCGGCTATTGAATCGGTCAAGACAGAGTCGGTAGTCTACGTGGAGGACTAGGTGGTGTACAACGAGAAAATGATCGCCGCCAAGGCGAAGCTACTGGAACGCTTTAAAAAGACCCAGCCGCGCCAAGGCGATCCCGATCGAGACCGCCTGCCGCCGGGGCAGCATTTGACCAAGGGGTTTCCCGTTCTCGATCTGGGCGTAAAGCCGAGATTTCATCCGAAGCGCTGGCGATTTCAGGTAGAGGGCGAAGTCGAAGAGGAACTCGACCTCGATTGGGACGGCTTTGCCGAGTTACCGCGCGTAGACACGGTCTCCGATTTTCACTGCGTAACGACCTGGTCGAAGTTCGACGTGGAATGGGGCGGAGTGTCCTTTCTCGAGGTCGCAGCCAGGGTGCGTCCCACGCCGGATGCACGCTTTGTTATCGTCTATTCGGCGGACGGCTATACGACCAACGTTCCGTTGGCTGACTGCCTCGATGAGGACGTGGTGCTGGCCGACGTGCTTTTCGGACAGCCGCTGCCGATCGAGCACGGTGGTCCTCTGCGGCTAGTCATTCCCAAGCTCTACGCCTGGAAATCGGCCAAGTTCGTGCGCAGACTAGTTTTTGTGAAGACAGATCAGCCGGGGTATTGGGAGGAGCGCGGCTATCACGACCGCGGCGATCCCTGGCAAGAACAGCGCTACCGATAGGTTCAGTCGTTGTGTATGGGATAGCTGCTGCCAGAATGGGGTGGCGATTTACCCTACAGAGTATTCGCTTTTTTCCCGACCAAATTCCACCGGTAGGTCCGATTTAGCTAGGTGCTGTGCGGCCGCGTCTAACGCGTCATCGGTTCGCTCTGGATGGTGATTGAACAGCACCAGGCGCTTGGCGTTGGCGCGTCGGGCAGTCTGCAGAGCCTGCGCTGGGCAGCTGTGTCCAGCGCCTTTCTGTGCGGCGAGTTCTGCGTCGGTATAATAGGCGTCGTGGATGAGTAGGTCGGCGTCTCGTGCCAGCGCTTCGGCGCGGTCTTGCAGCGCATCATCGACATACTCGATAGCAGGTATGTAAGCGAGTGTGTTCGCGCCGTCGCTGATGCGGAAGCCAAGCCGCTGCGCGCCGTGGAATGCGCCGACTTCCTGGTGCTCCACGCTGAGTGGTCCGATCTGCAGCGGTTCGGTGTCGAGGTCGCACACGTCGACGTGGGCGCCTATGCCGTCCTGAAAGAAGTCGGGCACCGGGCAGTAGGTCGAACGCATTTGCTCTAACAGGAGCTGTTTGGTGCCGTGCGCACTGCCTCCGCCACAGAGGCGAATGGAATTGCCCGGTATTAGTAGGGGGACGAAAAAGGGCACGCCCTGTATATGGCACCAGTTGGTATGACTAAAGAACAGCTGTGCCCGGCCCTGACCCTTTCCAAATGCACCCGCCATAAGTGCGTTGCCTAGCCAGTGCAGACCTATGCCACCGTCGAGTATGATGGGATCGGCATCGGAGTGTTCAACTAAAACGCAGGGCGTGCTGACGCCGTAGCGGCTTCGATCCGGGTGAATCGCTGATACGTCCCCGCGTGCGCCCCATAGCGTGATCTTCACCGTGCAGACCTCCTAGAGCACCATACGGCCGCCTTCAGCGGCGGCCAGCAGACTCGTATTGTTGGGAACTTTAGTACGGTAATGAGCGACGACCTCGTCTAACTGCTCGTCGCTGCGACCGGGAGCGTGGTGAAAAAAGGCGATACTGCGCGCATCGGCTTCTTTACCCAACCTGAGCGCATCCTCGACCGTGCTATGTCCCCAGTCGTCTTTGTATTCCTCCGGCAGGAAAAAGGAGTCGAAGACCATCAGGTCAGCTCCGCGCGCAAGTTCGACTGCGCGTTCTTGCAGTTCAATGCGCTTGGTTTCGCGCGCCACTTCGCTGCCTGTCTTCATGCCTTCGCCGTGAAGACGTGGACCGTATAGGTCTGTATCGCTGACATAGGAAAGCGTTTTTCCGCCGCACTCCAAGCGGAAGCCGCCCGTGTAACTGGGATGGTTGAGCCGCTCGCATTGGACCGCTACGGGACCGATTTGCAGTCGCTGTCCCTCGGATAAGTCGGTAAAGTGCAGTTCGGCTTGGGCGCGATCCAGCGCCATGGGGAAGAAGGGTTCTTTCTGCTGGTCTGACAGAATCTCTTGAATTGAGCACTCGGGATGAGCCAGCGAGTATATATGAACGCGAAAACCGGATTGATGGAGGGGGGCAAAATGAGGAAAGCCGTGTATGTGGTCCCAGTGGGTGTGGCTAATCAGCAGGTGTATATCGCGCTGGTCGCGTCGGACGAGTTCTTTCCCCAACTCAAAAATACCCGTACCAGCGTCTATAATCAGGCACGTTTCTCGAGCCTCAACTTGTATGCAAGGTGTGTTGCCGCCGTAGCGAGCAGCGTGTGGGGAAGACACGGGGAATGAGCCCCGCACCCCTCGAAATGTGATTTCCATGCAGGTCAACCGGTCGTTTTCTGCAAAGGGTGCGCAATCTATGCAAGCGAGTCTACTGCTGACCCGCAGAATTAGATAATATAAAACATATTATTATTTTACAAGTATTTATATTGATATGAGTTGCGTGTGATATGAAGTGTAATTTGCCGAGTATACGGAGCGGCGTGGAACATTTACAAGGGCAATCGCGTTTGTTATTATATGCGAAATTTGAACGGTTAAAGGAGATCTATGGAGGCCAAGGCGGGCAAGTCGAGTATTGGAGAGTACTTTTCTTCTATTGCTGTTGCCGTTGGGTTGGCGCTATTGATTCGCACGGCGGTTGTGCAGGCCTTTTATATTCCCTCCGGTTCGATGGAAGACACGCTGCTCGTCGGCGACTATCTGCTGGCGAATAAATTCGTCTACGGTGCGCCCATAGACGTTCCGCTTACCAGCATTAGCCTGTTCCGCTTCCCCGCGCTGCGCGATCCGTCACCGGGCGATATCGTTATCTTCCGCTCGCCTATTGATCCGGACAGAGATCTGATCAAACGCTGTGTCGCCGTTGGTGGGCAGACGGTGCAGATCATTAACAAGACGCTTTATATAAACGGCGAGCCCTCTGAGGATCCACCGCTCTCAAAATATACCGATCGTAGGGTGCAAAATGCGGCGGTCAGTCCACGCGATAATTTTGGACCCTTTACGGTTCCGGACGGCCAATTCTTCATGATGGGGGACAACCGCGACAACAGCGCGGATAGCCGCTACTGGCTATCTGTGCCCAGAGAGTTGATCAAGGGAAAGGCCATGAGTATATACTGGTCGTGGGCTCCTGATACGGCTGGGCCGTATTACAGCGGCCTCGGCTCGCTGCCCCGCGTGTTAGGGAGTTGGATCGTGCGCCTTCCGGGGCGCGTGCGCTACGAACGCTTAGGTGACGTTATTCGCTAGGACGAGCTATGAACAGGCGAAATGGTAGAGATCGAGACGGATACGAAGAGGTGGAAGAATTTGACGAGCGCGGTGCGGTCGACTCTGAAGGGGGCGACGATCCGCTGAATATGGTCGATCAGCTGCTGATGATGGCGGCCGATCGGGATCCGGCTCGGCCGCTGCTCTACCAACTACGGCGCCAGCTGATGGAGCGCGAGATTTCCTTTCAGGAAGCGCGGCGTTCGCTGGTGGAAATGGAGGCGGCTTTGGAAAAGGTGACCTCGCCTGCTAATCGAATTGGCATCTATCTCAGCTCGCCCAAAGAGGGCATTGCCAACGTCTTTGTCAGCGGATCTGAATACTACGCCAATATTGACCCGCGCGTTGATGTGACGCGTCTGCGCGCTGGTTGCCGCGTGCTGATCAACGAAGCCTATGCCGTTGTCGGCGACTTGGGCTACAGTCCAAGCGGTCCGGTCGCTAAAGTGGGCGACGTGCTCGAAGGCGGCCGTCTGCGCCTGTCCCAAGCTCACGGTACGCAGGAAGTCGTGCTAGAGCGCGGGGCCGAATTAGAAGACATAGATCTCAAGGTGGGCGATGAGGTGCGCGTCGATCCAGCATTTAAGGTGGCGCTGGAGCGTCTGCAGTCAGCCGAGAGCAAAGAGTATTTTATCGACGACGTGCCCCCTACGCCGTGGGAGAGCATCGGCGGTCAAGAAGAGGCTATTCACGCCATTCGCGATACCATCGAACTGCCTGCGCTGCATCCTGAACTTTTTGAGCGCTTTCAATATTCGACGCCCAAGGGCTTTTTGCTCTATGGCCCTCCAGGCTGCGGCAAAACGCTGATAGGCAAGGCGACGGCCTACAATCTCGTGGAGCATATGCGGCGCGAAGAAGGGGTCGAACTGGAAGAGTACTTTATGCACATCAAGGGGCCTGAAATCCTCAATATGTGGCTCGGTGAGACCGAGCGCATGGTGCGCGAAGTGTTTGCTCAAGCTCGGCAGAAGCGCAAAGAAGGATACCTGCCGTTTGTTTTTATCGACGAGGCCGAATCCATTTTGGGCACGCGCCGCTCGATGCGTTCGCACAATATATCCAACACCGTCGTGCCGATGTTCTGCACGGAAATGGACGGGATTGAATCGCTGCACGACGTGGTGATTATTCTCGCCTCCAATCGCCATGATTTGATCGACCCGGCGATTTTGCGGCCCGGCCGCATTGATCGAAAGATCAAGGTGAATCGTCCCGACTACGAAGCGGCCAAAGCGATCTTCTCGATTTACCTGACGCCTTCGCTTCCCGTTGATGCGGCTGAAGTTGCCGAACACGGCAGCGAAGAGGCCGCGCGTGCGGCGCTGGTTCAGCAGGGTGTCGACGAGCTGTTTGCGCGCACCGAAGAGACGCGTTTCCTCGAAGTGGCGCTGCGTTCGGGACGCCAGGAAGTGCTCTATCGCGGCGATCTGACCAGCGGGGCCATTATCGCCTCTGTGGTGCAGCGCGCCAAGGAACTGGCCATCAAGCGCGCCATCTCGGATCGCGATCCCGGCGCGGGGATTCGCGCCAGCGATGTACGCGATGCCGTCCGCCAGGAATATCGCGAAAACGAGGTATTTCCTCCGTCCGACAGCGTTGAGGACTGGCTGAAGCTGCTCGACTACGAGCCGGAGAATGTCGTTAAAGTCACGACGGTCCAGCCCCAGATCGAAAAGACCAGCGAGTCGCGTTCAGGTAAGGTTATTTAAATGCAGCGACTGTGTGGGTTGGAGACCGAATACGGTATCCAAGTCGACGGCGTCGACCATATGGATGTCGTGGTCGAGTCGATGGAGCTGATTCGCTGCTATCTGCAGGACGATTTTGTTGCGCGTTGGAACTATGCGCTGGAAAATCCGCGCCGCGATATGCGCGGATTCGAAGTGGACGAACTGCGCAACGACAAAGACGAGATGGAACACTTGCAGCAGGATCGAGCGCGCAAGATTCCGCTCAAAGACCTCAAGAGTGACCTGCTTATCCACAACGGTGCGCGTCTCTACAACGATCATACCCATCCCGAGTTTTCCACGCCAGAATGCTACGATCTGTTTGGCCTCGTTGCCTTTGACCGCGCCGGCGAACGGATTCTCCTGGAGTGCGCCCAGCAGCGTACGGCTACGCGCGACGGCGGCGTAGTGCGCTTGTATAAAAACAACACAGATTTTGATGGGCACAGCTACGGCACGCACGAGAATTTCCTCGTGCGGCGCGACGTGCCTTTTGAGCGCGTTACTGCCGCACTGTTGCCCTTTATAGCAACACGACAGCTTTATGCTGGAGCGGGTAAGGTAGGGGTTGAGGAAGATCCGCGTGCCGATGGGAGCATTTATCAGCTGGCACAGCGCTCGGACTTCTTCGAGGTCATTACCAGCGTCGATACGATGCAGCGCCGGCCGCTGGTTAACAGCCGCGACGAGCCGCACGCCGATCCGGTGTGCTGGCGCCGGTTGCATATGATTGTTGGCGACGCGAATATGTCGGAGTGGGCCACGGCGCTCAAAGTGGGTTCACTCGCCCTGGTGCTCGATCTGTTGGAAGCCGATCTAGTGCCGTCTTTTGAACTGGCCGATCCGGTGGCTGCTCTCAAGCAGGTTGCGCGCGACCAGACCTACCAATGGCCCGTTGAATTGGCGAGTGGTCAGCATACCTCCGCTCTTGAGATCCAGTCGGCATATTTGGGAGCTGCGCGCGAGCACCTGCAGGGAAGAGACGAAGAGACGGATTGGATTCTCGCCGAATGGAACCGTGCCGTAGAAGCGCTCGGGCGCGATCCAAGTGAATTGCGCGGTCTATGCGACTGGGTGACGAAGAAGTGGTTGTTGGACTCCTTTGCCGAGTCAGAGCGACTGGACTGGAAAAATCCCGACGATCGCGCCTGGCTTCAGAGCCAAGACTTGGAATACCACAACGTCGATCCGCAGGAGGGACTCTATTTAATGCTCGAGGCCCAGGGCCAGGCATCGCAGCTGATGAGCGATGAGGAAGTGCGGCGTGCGATGGTGGTACCGCCGCCGGACACGCGTGCTTATTTTCGCGGTGTATGCCTCGAGAAGTTTTCAGCGCAGGTGCGCTCGTTGAACTGGGACAGCGTTGAGTTTGAGGTCGATGGAGCGGCACACGTCATTGATTTAAAAGGATGCGTGGATGCGCCTTCCGCTGCGTACTACAATGCGGCGCTCGATGAGGCGCGGACCGTAGCTGAATTGGTGGAGAAACTGGCGGCTTGGCAACCTCAGGACGCCGCAAAAGGAGAAGCGTAATGGACATATTTGAACTGCGCGACCGCATTCCCCGTCCCGTCAAACCCATGGAAGACGGCGGCGGAGAAACCGAAGACGGGCCCCGCCGTCCCCAGGTTGAAAAACCGGGTGGCGGTGATGATATCCTCAAGCGAATGAAGCGTGTTGATCCCAACCAAGCGCGGCGCTACCGGCAGCGCACGGGGCAATAGGGTCAGTCGATGGAGAGCTGCGATTTCCTAGACCTGCTGCGCGAGGGAGGACACCTGCCCGAAAGTGCGGCTGTTGCCCCAGCCGATCGGCCGTTTGAGAGCACGGAGGGTACGACTATTCTCGCCGTGCGCTATCGCGACGGCGTGCTGGTTGCTGGAGACCGGCGCGCTACCATGGGGAATCTCGTCGTCTACGATCGCGCCGATAAGGTGTTGAGTATCGACGACGATTCTGTCATGGCCATTTCCGGTTCGCCAGCTATTGCCTACGAAATCGCGCGCATGCTGGAGATGTCGGTTCAGTACTACCGACGCAGCCAGCTGCAAAAGCTCAGCCTCGATGGTAAACTGCGCACGCTTTCGCGCCTGCTGCGTCAGAATTTGCCGATGGCCATGCAGGGCGTGGGCGCGGTCATACCCATTTATGCCGCCTACGATGAACGCGACGAAATGGGTAAGATCTTCTTTTACGACCTGCTGGGCGCAACCTTTGAGAGCGTCGATTTTTGCACCACGGGTTCCGGTTCGCACATCATTCGCGGTGCGCTGTACTACATGAATCGCTGGGGGGGGACACCGCTGGCCGACATGGAGCAAGAGGCCGCTCTAGAGCTCGTTGTAAAAATGTTGGAAACTGCGGCTGAATACGATACCGCGACCGGGGGGTATCGCCAAAACGCGCGCATATTTCCCACCGTTATGCGAGTTGATGCCGCCGGTATTTACTGCATAGGCGAAGAAGAATTGGAAGCGATCTTCCAGGGACGGATAGGTTAGATGTTAGAAGAACCATATCGCTGGGTCGAGGCTATTCGCAATCGCCGCGACTATTTAGAAGACCAGCTGCGCGGTGCTTCGCCCGTTGTTGCTACGCGCTATCAGCAGGGCGTGCTGCTGCTGACGACGACGCCAGGGCCGCGCAAAGTGTTTGAGGTGTATAACGAGATTGCTTTTGCCGCTATTGGACATCCGGCCGACATCGAGAAATTGCGCAAGGCTGTGATTGATATCGCGCATTTAGAGGGGTTCAATCTGTCCGCGCGCGACGTTAATTTACAGCGCTTGGTCAGCTTTGGCATCGGTCCACTGGTCAAAGGGGCCTTTGACGAAATTTTTCGCTCGCCGTTTCTGGCTCGCGTCCTGCTAGCCGAACTCGATCCACCCAGCGGTGACGACATGTTCTACACAATCGATGCTGACGGTTCGTTTGTACGCGCTGGTCATGTGGCGGCCGTCGGCAGCGAAGAGAGCGTCGAAGCTATTGGCAACGCACTGCGCGACCATGACCCCGATTCTACGCTGGACGCTGCGCTCAACGCTGCGCTGTGGGCCTGGGCCTGTGGTCGCATGGCCAACGATCGAGAAGACGGAGAGCAGGCCCCCGAATCTGAGCAGATTGAGGCCTTTTTGCGCAGCGCGCTGAGCGATCTAAAAGTTGAGGCGGCTGTGCTCGATCGCAGCACGTCGACCAAGTCTAAGTTTCGCCTGCTGCAAGATGAAGAAATGCAACCGTTGCTCAACGCGTATCGCGAGGCGTAAGTATGAAGGACCGCATCTTCGGGCTCGAGACCGAATATGGCTGCCTGCCGCCCGAGTCCGATCCGTTCTTGAGTCCCGACTTCATATCGGTTAAGACCAAAGACGGCCTATTCTTTCGCGAGGGGCTCGGTCTGGTCGACATGCATTATCGAGGTCGCGACGAACCGCCGGGCAACGGCGGTTTCCTATTTAACGGCGGCCGTTTGTATATCGACATGGGCCACGTGGAGTACGCGACGCCAGAGTGTTCGGGACTGTTTGATTTAGTCGCTGCCGACCGCGCGGGTGAACTCATGGTGCAGCGTGCGCTCGACCATTTGGACAAGAGCGGCCAGGCATCTTTCATAAAGAACAACATCGATCACTACACTGGGGCCACGTTTGGCTGTCACGAAAACTACCTGGTGCGTCGCGAGGTGCCTTTCTCGCAGGTGCTGCTGCCGGCTATGCTGCCCTTTTTCGTGACGCGGCAGATCTTTGCCGGGGCCGGGCGCGTCGGTTGCCATACGGATATTTTCGAGACCGGCGTCGTCGCCGAAGATGCGGTCGCCTATCAAATCTCCCAGCGCGCCGATCATATTGTAACGGAGATTTATCAGTGGATTCAGTTTAGCCGCGCCATTATAAACACGCGCGACGAGCCGCTGGCCGACTGGGAACAGTTTCGCCGCCTCCATTTGCTGGTTGGTGATTCTAATATGTCGGAATACGCCACGGCGCTGAAGGTGGGCACTACCGGTCTCGTTCTGCAGCTGCTGGAAGAGGGCGTCGTACCCGATATGGGGCTACTAAATGCGGTCGATGCCATTCGCGATATTTCGCGTGACCTGAGCTGTGCCTGGGAAATCCAGCGAGAAGACGGCCGCTATACCACCGCGATTGAAGTGCAGCGTCACTACTTAGATCTTTCCGAGCGCTATCTGCGCGGCAGAGATGAAGAAGTCGATTGGGTGCTGGGCGAATGGCGCTTTGTCTTGGACGGCCTGCTGCACGATCCCGGTTCGCTGATCGATCGCGTCGATTGGATCGCAAAAAAGTGGCTGCTCGAGCAGTTTATGGCGGCTGAGGGAGTCGACTGGAACGATCCATGGCTGGAGAGCTTAGACCTGGAATACCATAACTTGAACCCGCAGAAGGGGCTGTATTTCGACCTACTTCAGCGCGGTCGGATGAAGCGCGTAGTGGACGATGAACGCGTAAATAACGCCATCGCCAATCCGCCGGCCGATACGAGGGCGTGGACCCGGTCGCAGGTCATGCGCGCTCTGACGGAACTCAAGGCGCGCTATGTGGTTGACTGGGATTCGATCTACGTAGAGGAAGAGCACTACCTCAATATCGACGATCCCTTTTGTCTCTACGAGTCGGAAGCCGAGGAATTTATCGCTGGATTTAGCACAGACGAGCAATAAAATTCGCATTGCCCGTCTGGTTTGTTATATTTTACTACAGTAAGTGAGCTGATTCACTCCTGCCCCAAGGAGAGTACTCAATGCTAGCTTCAGCTAGTGCTTCAGTTAGTGGCCTATTTACCGCCCCGCTCAAGGCGCGCAACCAGACGCGCTCGATCGGATCGGTAGGTCGCGTTCGCGACGGATTGGGCATTGCTCCTCTGCGCGCTACGGGATCTTCACCCGGCGTGTTGAGCAGTGCGGCGCCCGCTCGCAGTGCGCTTGTTGCGCCGTCCGCCTCTGGTAAGGGAGTGCTCTCCCAGTTTCAGGGCCAAGTGCGCAGTGTAAGCCCGCTGACAGCTGGCGTGCGCAGCTCGCATCGTTTGCAGCCAGCTTCGTCCAGCGGGGTGATGCAATCGCGCCAGACCGGCCTGATGGACCGAATGCGCCGAGTGGATACGGGAAGCCGTCTGCTACAGGCCAACGCCAACCCACTGCGCGCTCAAGGGGGGTTTGGCATCAAGCCCATCACCACTGGTATCAGCCTGTTCGGATAGGGTGGTCCTCTCCATAGTGCGGCTGTCTCTCTCTACACGCATTCTACTCGTTTCTCTCGCGCTCGTCGGCTCGGCTTCGGCGGGCGTTTTTGAGTGTGCCATTCCCAATCCGGCCGGCAAGCGACTCCAGCCTTCGGGGCAACTGAGCGCGCTAGTGATCTTTGCTCAATTCGCAGGGCAGGGGGCGGGCGCGTCGGCTCCCTCTTGGTCAGCCGATCTGTTTAATTCCTCGGTTCCCGGCAGCTTTACTCACTTCTATGACGATATGTCGGGCGGCCTGCTGCGCGTGCAGGGCCGCGTGCTGCCCAAGCGCTACAGCGCGCTGCGCACAGCGGACGCCTATGTCGAACCAGACGAAGACGGCCTAGGGCAATACGGTCAATTTAACTTGGAAGTGCTGCGTCAGGCCGATGTCGACAGCGATTTGGGCGAATTTGATAACGACGGCCCCGACGGCATACCTAATTCGGGAGACGATGATGGATATGTCGATATCGTATTCATTAACTTGCACACGGTGCCGCGCGGCTTCTTTATCGGATCGGCCACGGGGCTTGCTTCGCTGGGGCTCGATGCCGATTACATCAGCAACGATCCAGCCGCTGGCGGCGGATTTGTGCGCGTGCGGGGGCGCTTTAATGGATTCGGTGGTACGACGCAGCGCGGCCATACCTTCAGCGTAACCGCATCGACCATGTGCCACGAATTTGGGCATGTGCTGGGCCTGACAGATCTGTTTGACCAGAGCTCTATTTCTGCGGCGGGTCAACTCGATCCGGAAGAAGATTCAGCCGGCATTGGCAAGTGGGGCTTGATGGGATTGGGAACGCTCGGCTGGGGTGTCGAGGACGGCCCCAATGCGTTTAGTGGACCAACGCTGGCCGAACTGGGCTGGGTTGACGTCGATATCGTAGGTGAACCGGGGGTCGACGTGCCGCTCCAAGAAGTGTTTACGGGACGGCGCTTGCTAAAGATTCCCCTCAGCCGGCACGAGTATTTTTTGTTGGAGTATCGTCGGGCAGCAGGCTCGTATTACAATCGAAACATCCCGCGCGACGGCCTGTTGTTATGGCACGTTGACGAACTGGCCGACAACGACGAAGAGCGGCACAAGCGCATTGACCTAGTCTGTGCCGACGGTCTATTTGCCGACCGAGGTGCACCGTCCGGGGCGGCAGATCCGTATGCCGGCCGCGACAATTTAGACTTTTGGTCGCGCGATAACGCCTATGCAGATGCGCACAACGGCAACCAGGGTGACGAGGGGGATCCCTTTGATGGTGAGCGCTTCCGCCGGATTGCTTGGGATACGAATCCGGCGCTGCGCGCACACAGCGGATCGACGCGGGGCATCGAAGTTGCGTGGGCCTTGGAAAACATGCGCATGGACGGCAATCGCATGTTGATCGACTTTGTGCGCACGGAGCGGATGGGACATATCGTCGGCGAGGAGCGCTGGGATGGTGAGGTGGAGATCGATGGCGATATCGTCGTCCAACCCGGCGCGCGCCTCGTTTTGGCCGAGGGCGTTCGCGTTCGCGTACGGCGCGGCGACGTGCGTGGCAGTGGGTTCGATCCAGATCGCAGCGAGCTAATTGTCTACGGAGAAATTGTTCAGGAAGGATCGGCGAGCTTTCTATCGGCCGCCGCTCGGCCCGGTGCGCTCGACTGGGCGGGCATTTTTCTCATGGATGGCCAGCGCATCGACCGCCAGCGGTTAGACGTGCAACATGCGCGATTTGGCGCCGTACACTTCCGCCTGCCGCCCGGTCAGACTACGTGGAGTGGGCGCGTCGAAGTGCCCGGCGACCTGCTGGTGCCGGAGGATGCGCAACTCGTTGTAGAAAGCGGAACGGTCGTCGCCTTCCGCGACGCCGACCTATCCTTTAACGGCCTGTCACCGACCTTTACGGAATTGGCAGTAAATGGCCAACTCGCCGTGCGCGGAGCGCTCGACAATCCCGTGCGCTTTACGACCTCGGCTTCGGCCGAAGACCGCATCTGGTACGGAACCCGCCTGCTCCCGGCCGCTCGTATAACAGTAGAATTTGCTCAGTTTGATCGCGCTGGTTTTGCCTTTACTGGTGAGGTCGGCCCTGGCGGTTCCTTCCGCGTAGTCGATTCGGTCGTGCGCGACTTGGCCGGTAGCGGTGTCAGCATGACGCTGTCGGGTGGGGCCGATATCGAGCGCGTGCTGTTTACGCGGATTACCGGCCCGGCTGTGCGCGTCGATGGCAGCGGACAGGTGCGACTGCGCCAGGTGCAGATTAGTGGCAACGGCCAAGAGGGCCTCTTGCTCAATAATGCGTCACTACAGGCATTCGATGTGCAGATCGCCAACAATGGTTTGCTCGACGGCGAAGATCCTCGCTCCGGCCTGCGTGCCGTCGGTGGCAAGGGACAAACGATCGAGCTATGGAATGCCGTGATCGAGCGGAATAGCAAGCACGGCGCCGAGTTGGGTGACTGGCTCGGAGCAGTCGAACTGCACGAATCATCCGTAACCGCCAACTTTGCTGACGGACTGCACGCCGGTCAACTCGATCGACTGGTCCTCAGCGAAGTCGATGTCGAACGCAATTTAGGTGCAGGCGTTGCCGTAGACAGCGCGCGCGTAGAGGTGTCGACTAGCCGCTTGCTGGGGAATGTTGGCACGGCGCTCTACCTGGGTGCGGGGAGCCAGGGGACCCTTGATATGACAGAGGTGGGCCAAGGCTCGGGCGCAGTCTTTGAACAGACGGATTCGATTATTGTCCGTTCGAGTCGCTTTGAGAGCGCGCCTATCGGGCTGCGGCTGATCGACAGTCAGCCGGTTATAGAAAAAACCTACTTCGTCGGCAATGCCGTAGGGCTGCGCGTCGATGGGCGTCGAGTGCCAGCTATGCTGCAGGGCAACGCTTTTCTCGACAACGCCACGGCCGTTGAAAATCGCACCAATCAACGGCTGCTGGCACCGGGCAATTATTGGGGGTCTATAGACAGCACGGCTATTGCTGGATTGATGCGCGGAACCATCGAATTTACGCCGTATCTGCTGCAGGAGCCCGATACGACCATTGTAGAACATACCGACTCACAGCCGCTGCGTTTTGCGCTGGGATTGGGTTATCCCAATCCCTTTAACTCGGGCGCGACCATTCCCTTTGAGCTGGCTGAATCAGTCCACGTAACGCTTGCCGTATACGACGTACTTGGCCGTTTGGTCCGCACGCTGTTGGACGAAGAACGGGCTGAGGGCAAGCACGATGTGCTGTGGAATGGACGCGATGCGCGCGATGTGCCGTTGGCGTCGGGCCCTTATTTTTATCGCCTGAGTGCAGGGGAGTTTGCTGCCCAGGGGCGCTTGCTGCTGCTGCGCTAGTAGCGAGATCGCTGTTGCGCAGGAACTATCCATTAGCGAGGAGAGAACACCATGAGCGAAGCGAGAGTGGAAATCTGTCCGGACGAACTTGAGGCGCACCATATCGAACAGTACGATGCGCTGGGCTATGTCGCTTTTGAGCACGTGCTGAGCGCGCAGCAGGTAGACGAGGCGCGGGGTGCGCTCGCACGCGTGGTGCATGCGATGATGGCCGGCGTTGAACGCGGAACCAGTCGGGTCGAACCCGCGCCGCCGGGAGCGACGCGGAATTACGCCGGTCCGCGCGTAGTCGATGCGTCGAGTCCGTGTGCGCTGCATTTTGAAGCGGATGTCGATCCGCTGCAACTAGATGCCGAGCGCGCCGAATACGCATTCCGCAAAGTGCACAATTATCACGAGGAAGATCCCGTATTCCAACGCCTCGTCGATCTGCCGCGCATTCGCGGTTTCCTTTCGCAACTCGTTGGCCAAGAAATGCTGTTAAAGGACGTTATGGCACTTTCAAAACCGCCGCATATCGGTTCGGAGAAACCGTGGCATCAGGACAACGCCTATTTCAACTGGTTGCCGCTCGAAGCATTGGGTACCGTGTGGATTGCCCTCGACGATGCTACGATAGATAACGGGTGCATGCACCTGCTGCCGGGGCAACACCGCCGCGGCCCCCTGCGCCATCACCACACAATAGACTGCGAGATCGTAGCCGACCGGCTCGACGCATCGCAGGCTATTCCCATCGAACTAAAAGCCGGTGGTGCGCTCTTTTTTTCGGCGCTGTTGCCCCATCAAACGCCGGCCAACGTCAGTCCAGAACGCCGTCGTGCGCTGCAGTTCCAGTATCGGGGTATCCATGCCTATCAGGTAAGCCCACAAGAATTTGGCAAGGTCTTTGCCGAAGCCGATGGCACGCCGGCCTCGTGTGCGTTGGCCCACGAGAATGGGTAGGATAGCGTTTGGCGCGGCGCTGTGGTTGTGTATTGGATGGGTGACATGGGTAGACAGTGCAATGGCCGAACCTGCGCAGTCGGTGGCGCGGCGCTGGAACGAAGCGCTGCTCGAGGCGATTCGCAATGACTACGCGCGGCCCACGGTGCATGCGAGAAATCTTTTTCACGTTTCCGCCGCCATGTATGATGCATGGGCGGTGTTCGACGACGTTGCCACGCCCTATCTACTCGGTCGTCGTATTGGGTTTTTTACCTGCGGTTTTACCGGCATAGGCGAGCCGGCCGATGCGGTTGCCGCGCGCCGCGAAGCTATCAGCTATGCGGCCTACCGCCTGCTCGTACACCGCTTTAGCGCTTCGCCCGAGGCGCGCGGTTCCATCAACAGCTTTCGCACGTTGATGTCCGAGTTGGGATATAATCCGAACGTTATATCCACTGATTACAGCAGCGGCTCGGCGGCTGCGTTGGGCAATTACATCGCCCAATGTATGATTGATTTTGGTTTGCAAGATGGTTCAAATGAACTGTTGGGTTATGCGAGCACGCACTATCGTTCCGTTAATCCACCGCTTGCGCCGGCTCAGCCGGGCAACCCTTTGCTGCGGGATCCCAACCGCTGGCAGTCCTTTTCTCTGCAGGTATTTATCGACCAGGCGGGGCACGTATTGCCGGGCAATACACCGTATTTTCTCGGTCCCGAATGGGGGAGCGTCGTGCCCTTTGCCCTCGATCCGGCCGACCGTGCGCTGTATGAACGCGATGGCTATGCCTACTCTGTTTACAGCGATCCCGGCCCTCCGCCTCAACTGGCTGCTGACGGCAGTGGCACTTCAGACGACTATAAATGGAACTTCGCTCTGGTCGCTCTTTGGTCGTCTCACCTTGACCCAACCGATGGCGTGCTGTGGGATATCTCACCGGGCGCACTCGGAGGCGTCGAAGAGGCGCAGCGGACGGTCGATGGCTTGAAATCGTTCTATCGACCTTTCGAAGGCGGCGATATTGGGGAGGGACGTGCGCTCAATCCACATACGGGCAGGCCCTACGATGCGCAGGTCGTTCCGCGCGGCGACTACGCGCGCGTGCTGGCCGAGTTTTGGGCTGACGGTCCGAGTTCGGAAACGCCTCCAGGCCATTGGTTCGTCCTGCTCAACTACGTAAACGACCAACCTGAACTGCAGAGACGCCTGCGCGGAGAGGGCCCGGAGCTAGGCCATCTCGAGTGGGATATCAAAGCCTATATGGCGCTGGGTGGAGCGATGCACGATGCGGCGATAACGGCGTGGGGCATTAAGGGATGGTACGATTATATACGGCCGGTTTCGGCGCTGCGCGGCTTAGCCGATCGCGGACAGAGCACGGCCAGAGACCAACCTAACTATGCGGCCGATGGCATGCCGCTCTATCCTGGATTCATTGAAGTGATCGGCGCTGCCGATTCTTTGGCAGGTGATACGGGCGAGCACGTGGGCAAGATAAAAATGCGCGCCTGGCGCGGACCGCAGTATGTTGGCGATCCAGGCCAGGACGTTGCTGGTGTGGGTTGGATTCGCGCCGAAAATTGGTGGCCCTATCAGCGTTCGACCTTTGTCACGCCGCCCTTTGCCGGCTATGTGTCGGGCCACGCTACCTATTCGCGCGCGGCAGCTGAAGTGCTCACGCTGTTGACCGGCGATCCGTATTTTCCCGGTGGTCTGGCTTCCTTTGTCGCTCCGCGCGATGCGTTTCTCACTTTTGAAAAGGGACCTAGTGTCGACGTCGTCTTGCAGTGGGCCACCTATCGAGATGCCGCCGATCAATGCAGTCTGTCGCGCATCTGGGGGGGAATTCATCCCCCAATCGACGATATGCCGGGGCGCCGTCTAGGCGCCGAAGTTGGGCGTCAGGCGTTTGTCATGGCAGAGCGCCATTTCTCTGGCCAACTCGCGTATCGACCCATAGAAAATGCCCCGCGTCAGGTGCGCGTACGCCCCTATCCCAACCCGTATCGGCGCGGTCAAGTGCTGTGGCTGCGCTTTGATCAGACCCTTCCCGATCCGCTCGTCGAAGTGCTCGTTTATAATGTGCTCGGGCAGCGAGTTCACCGTCAGTGGGTCGATGCGCGCCGCGTCGCCGTACGCTTGCCGAGTGAGTTGAGTTTGGGCTCCTATTTTCTGCGCGTGCGAGGCGACGGATGGCAGGCGACGAGCAACATCGCGCTTATAGAGTAGGATCATTCCGGATTACATGACTTTTGCTCGCGCTGTAACGGGCCGATATCTTTACAGTGGATACAAGCGAAACATCACCAAATACGACAAGGAACAATACGATCTCATGAAGGAGACAACTATGCTATTGTGGGCTCTCTTGGTTATTTCATGTGCGCTGTTGTTGGGCTGTGCTCTAAACCGCGGCGACGACGGATCACCTCCGTTTAGCGAGGGCGCTTTGCTGATTGATGTGCGCACCTTAGAAGAGTATCAGAGCGGCCATATTGAGGGTGCCGCACACATTCCTTACGAAGAAATCGGTGAGCGGATTGGCGAATTGACGGATGACCGCGAGCGTGAAATTGCCCTCTACTGTCGGAGCGGCCGACGCTCGGGTATTGCCCAGAAGACGCTGGCAGATATGGGGTTTACTCAGGCGACGAACGCAGGGGGCTACGAGGCACTGCGCGCACGGCTAGAGCGCCCTTGAGCCGAGGGCTGTGCCTACAAACGGATCGTCTGCGTTTGCGGCACGTCGCTGTCGAAGATATCGATCATATCGTTGCGCTCGATAACGACCCCGAGGTGATGCGCTATATCAACGGGGGAGTCGCCACGCCGCGCGAGGTGATTGAGCGAGAAATCATGCCCGTATTAACGCGGCGTGCTGCAGACGCGCCAGCCTATGGATTCTGGGCGGGAGAGACGCAGTCTGACGGAGCATTTGTCGGGTGGTTCAGCTTGCGTCCTACCGATGCAACGCAGACAGTCGCCGCGTTGGGTTATCGCCTGCGCCGAGAAATGTGGGGACGCGGTTACGCAACCGAGGGCGTTTGTGCGCTGATCGCGTGCGGTTTCCAGCAGCCAGGACTCCGACAGATCGTCGCTACGACGTACGAAGCGAACCGAGCGTCGCTGCGCGTGATGGAAAAGGTGGGAATGCGCTTTACGCGCTCCTTGAGACTTTCCGCTGCCGATATCGCCGCCGCCGATACCTATCACAGTGGATCGGTTGAAGTGTGGGATGGCTGCGATCTCGAGTATGCGTTAACGCGCAGCCAGTGGCTGAGCCAGCGTTACGACCAAACCAATACTTCGCCATCGTCGGGTGAATAGCCGATAAAAACGGCCAGCACTACGCGCGCTTGGTCTCCTGTAATGGCTGGGACCTCGTGAATTAGGCGCGTATTAAAGAAGTAGAGATCGCCCGGTTCCAACGAGACCTGGCATCGCCCAAGCCCCCGCTGGTCGGCATATTCGGTAAACGTATCCTCCGCAATATAGGGCTGTATCTCGGGTGTCCAAACGCACTGGTGCAACAGGCCCTGTGCGCCCGGGCCGCTGGCGTCGGCATTCTGTAGGCACAGCACGCCGGCGAACTGGTGTTCAAAGCGATATACTGAGTAGTCGGTGCGCCCTTCGCGCAGGACGACGTGGTCTATGTGCGGCTTGTAGCGCTGACCCTCGTAGTGAATGCGAAAGATGGCCGGTCCGTAGCGGCGGCCGTCGGGTTCATAAGCGGTCTTCACCTCTTTGCCCGGACAGAGCGAGGCCAGCGCCTCGTAGATGCACTGCACCGGATTGTCGTATTCCTTAAATAGAAAATCAAAGAGGAAGTGCGTGGTTTGCGCGTGCTGTAAAAAGCGCTCTTTGTCGCTGCCGCGATTGCCCAGACTCGTGCCGATATCGATGCGCGGGCGCCCGTCTGCTGCTGCGCGCGGTTCGGCGGCATCTCGCATCAATCCCATATCGATAAAGCGGCGAACCAATCCGCGACAGTGGTCTGGATTGTAGGCTCGACGCAGTACAAAGGCCGGACACTCGGCTTGCGCTAGAGCTGCAATTGGATTGGCATAGCGCTGAGTAACGGTCGCTAAATCGGGTTCGACGGCGCTCCACGGAGTGCTGTTTTCGCTGCGCATAACTTGGGGAAATCCTTTCAATCGGGCATCGGGTATTGAGCGAGCAGGACGCGTATCCAACGCGCTCCGCCTAATATAGACGGGTGCGATCTCCTTGCAAGGCGCGAGCCGATATCCTATACAAAAAAATCCCATCCGGCAGCCTGTAAATGGTGCCGGATGGGAAGAGAATGGATCGCGTCAGAGCAGAGGCTAATCGAAAAAGTCTTTGTCCTCATCGGATAGATATTTCTTGGCCTCTTCGACGCGGAAATCTATACCAATACCAGGGCGCTCGAGCACGGCTACGTGGCTGTCTACTACAATGGGATCGGGCAACCCATCGACGATATCGTACCACCACTCGGGGTTGCCGGTGGGATACTCAAAGGCGATGTAGTTGGTCGGCATAGTCGCACCTACCTGTACGAGTGCAGCCAAGCCAAAGAGCCCGTCGAGTGTGCCGTGCGGAGCCATGAGGATTCCGTGTAAGTCGGCGTATTCGGCGATCCATTTGAGCTCGGCAATGCCGCCGACATCGCAGGGGTCAGG
This sequence comes from Gemmatimonadota bacterium, assembly GCA_038119905.1. Lineage (GTDB taxonomy): Bacteria > Latescibacterota > UBA2968 > UBA8231 > UBA8231. The sequence goes on from JAYOKQ010000011.1 coordinate 47,980, forward strand.
ACCGACGATATCGAGGCAGCGCTTTTCGATAAGCTCGACAAAGTTCTGACGGAGATAGAGCTGTTCGCCGGTGTGGATGCGCGTCGACGTGCTCTGCGTTACTTCGCGGTAGTTGTCGGCTAGCGTGTACGGCACGTAGTCGCCGGTTAGCATATCCTCGAGCCAGGCTACGTTGGTGCCTTCAACGGCCTTGGCCAACCGGATGGCATCGGGGACGACAAAACCGGGACCGCAGTCCAGTGCCAGTTCAACTTCGTCGCCGCAGACTTCGAGCATCGCCTCTATACAGGCCATGATGTGCTTAAAGCCTTTGGGGGTTAGCATGCCGCGATTGGGATGCTGTGGTGCGTCGTTTACCTCGCCGTAGAAAAAATTGGGCACCTGCGAAGGCATTGAACTGTGAAAGGCAATGCCCTGTTTAATGATACTGAATTTCTCCGGGCGCTCTTTCATCTTGGCCATCGATTCGGCAAAGTGCTGCGGCTCGTTGCCGTTCATCTTAAAGCGGATATTGCCGTTGTAGCAGCGCACCTGATCGCGCACCTTGCCGCCTAATAGCTTGTAAACGGGCAGGCCCGCCGCTTTGCCGGCGATATCCCACAGGGCCATTTCGATCGCGCTCACTGCACTGCCCCACGGTTTGAAGCTGGCCAGGCGGCGAATGCGCTGCATGACGCGTTCGACGTCGGTAGGATCCTGGCCGAGAATGCGGCTTTCGTAAAAGAGCACGTGCGACTTGATATAGTCTGCTTTGCTGGCTTCAATCTGGCTATAGCCGGAAATGCCCTGATCGGTGGTGATGCGCAAGATGGGATGGTTGCCCAAAATAGTGCACTTCAAACCCGTGATTTTCATGGGGCGCCTTTCTGTTGAGAAGAGTGTGGCAAAACACAGCTGCAATAGGGCGGCAGTGAGTCTAAGCGAACGCCCTACCTATCGTCAAATCAGCGCGAGTAGCCGCCGGGGGACGTACGGCGGCTACGTCAGACGCCTAGCTGAGCTTTGATCAGCTCCTGCACGAGCTGGGGGTTGGCTTTGCCGCGGGTAGCTTTCATCACCTGACCCATCAAGAAGGCGATCGTTTTTAGGTTGCCGCTGCGAATTTTTTCTGCCGCATCTGGGTTTTCGGCGATTACTTGGGCGACTGCATCGTCTAGTGCGCTGCTGTCGGAAATTTGTACCAGTCCTTTGGCCTCGACGATCTGCGACGGCGTGCCGCCGCGCTCCCAAATCTCGCCGAACACCTCGCGGGCGGCATTCTGGTTGATCGTGCCCTGTTGCACTAGGCCAACCAATTCGGCCAACGCTTCGGCCGGTACCTTGATCTCGACGCCGTCTCCTTCGGCCTCGTTCAAGCGGCGGAACACTTCGCCGGTTACCCAATTAGCTACCTGTTTGGCATCGGCTCCATTTTGGCGCGCCGCCTGTTCAAAGTAGGCCGCAATATGCTGGTCTTCGGTCAACACGGCAATATCTTGATCGCCGAGGCCATACTCGTCGGCAAAGCGCGCCGCCTTCACGTCTGGAAGTTCGGGCAGCTCGGTGCGCGCCGCCTCAATCCATTCGTCGGTGAGGCGGACGTCGAGCAGGTCGGGTTCGGGGAAGTAGCGGTAGTCTTCTGATGTCTCTTTGGAGCGCTGCTCGCGCGTGGCGCCGGCGCCTTCGTCCCAGCCCATAGTCACCTGCCGCACGTGGCCTCCGTCTTCAATTACCTGCTGTTGACGCTTGACCTCGTATTCGATGGCGTTGCGCACCGCGCGGAAGGAGTTGAGGTTTTTTACTTCGACTTTAGTTCCGTATTCGGTAGCGCCCTGCGGACGAATCGAAATATTGGCCTCGCAGCGCATGGCGCCTTTTTCCATGTCGCCAGTAGAAGCACCTAGGTAGCGCACGACCTGGCGAATCTTGGTTAGATACGCGTAGGCTTCTTCGGCTGAGCGAATGGACGAATCGGTAACGATCTCCATCAGGGGAACGCCGGCGCGGTTGTAGTCGACTAGGCTGAAACGCCCTTCGTGCTGGAGCTTGCCGGTATCTTCTTCCAGGTGGACGCGCTCGACGCCTATGCGCTTTGTGTTTCCTTCAATTTCGACCTCGACATAGCCGTCGGTGCACAGCGGCAGTTCGTACTGGGAGACCTGGTAGCCCTTGGGAAGGTCTGGATAGACGTAGTTCTTGCGCGCAAACACGTTGTGCGGCTGTACGGTGCAGTGCAGCGCCATGCCGGTCATGGCCGTTAGCTGCATCGCCCGCTCGTTGATAACCGGCAGGGCTCCGGGCTGTGCGGTGCAGACGGGGCAGACGTGGGCATTGGCCTCTACGTGAAAATGATCGGCCGGACAGCGACAGAACATTTTTGATTGCGTGTGCAGTTCGACGTGCACTTCCATGCCGATAACAGTTTCGTAAGACACGATGCGGAGTCTCCTTGGCGTAGCGCGGGATTCATCGACTACAAAAAATGGGGGTTTGCGATGGATTTGGCCAGTCTGTTACGGGCTCAGGCAAAGAGCACGTGTTCTTTGAGAAAGGCGTCTACGTCGCGGTAAAATCGCTCGATGGTTTCGGGACGGCGCCAGCCGTGGCCCTCGCCTTCGTAGAGGTGGTAGGCGTGCGGCACGTTGCGGCGTTGCAGGCTGGCGACAATTTCCTCTGCCTGCGCAGGTGGAACCACGCGGTCTTCGCTGCCCTGAAATAGAGCGACCGGATCCGCTAGGGCGTCAGCGCTAAAAATAGGGGAGCGCTCTCGGTAGATTTCGGCGGCCTGAGGGAGTGGTCCCAGCAGGTAGTCTAAGTAATGCGCCTCGAATTTATGCGTATCAGCTGCTAGGGAAAACAGGTTGGAAATTCCATACAGGCAAAGGCCGGCGCGGAATGCACCCGGATGAGCTGTCAGAGTGCGCAAGACGGTATAGCCACCGGCGCTGCCTCCGCACAGCACGAGGCGATCGGGGTCGGCTAAGCCCTCAGCGCACAGGTGCTGTGCGCCGCTCAACGCATCCTCTACGTCGCACACGCCCCACTGTCCGCGCAGCGCTTCCATATAGGCGCGACCGTGTCCGCTGCTGCCGCGGTGATTGAGGTCGAGAAATGCCCAGCCGCGCGTGGCAAAATACTGTGCGCGCGCCTCGAATCCCATGTCCGCCGAACTGGTGGGGCCGCCGTGCACATTGAGTACGAGCGGAGGGAGGCCATGGCCGACGAACCGCTGGCTGCAGGGGGGGTAGTAGAGTCCATGCACGGGGCTACCGTCGGCGCCGTGCCACGTTATAGCACGCGGCTGAGATAGCTGCTCTGGAAGGAGTGATTCGCCGCTGGCCCGTGCGCGCACGCGCGCGCTGCCGGCCGCACAGACAACGACGCGCGCCGAGATGGCCGGGGACGAAGCAATACAGGCGAGGGCGCGGCCCCGCGGCGCCGGGGTCAGCTGTTGGACGTGGTCGTAGTCGGCTAGTGCAGCTACGAGCTGAGGAGTACTGCTGTTGCTCGGCAGGCAGTAGGCGCGCCGGCCGCCTCGCTCGCTGCGCACGAAAAAAAGCGCGCCGTCGCGGGCATAGCCGAAGGTGCGGAGGCCGTGAATCCAGGCCGGAGTCGCAATGTCAAAGGGGTCCGGCGTTAGGCATTGCTCGGCGCGTGTGTTGAGGTCGCACGACCACAGCTGGCTCCAACCGCCCCGGTCGGAGGCATAGACCAACTGCCGTCCGTCCGGTGAAAAGCAGGGCTGGAAGACCGACTCGTTGGAGCCGCCGGCCACTACCTGCTGGTCTTTAATAAACGGCTGACCGTCGCTGCGATAGCCCACAGTCGCCAGAACGAGGCGCGATCCTTCCCACGGCATGTTCGGGTGATCCCATTCGACCCAAGCCAGCTGTCGTCCTTGGGGATTCCAGCACGGCTGCATATAGAAATCCGCCCCTTGGGCAAGAATCTGTGGCCAGGTCTGCCCTTCGCTATCGACGACGGCCAAGCGGTCGATGCCTTCTGCGCTGTGCACGTAGACGATGTGGTGTCCGTTGGGTGACGGCGTGGGAGATGTGGCGTGGCCGAATGGGGGTGTGAGGGGCTGTTCTGCACCTGCGGCCAGGGCCTGTCGGTAGACGCGGCCGTCCTGCGCGACAAAGTAGGCATAGCCGTCGGCCACGGAAAAGTCGCCGCCGCCATAGCCTACCTGCGCGCGTACGGACAGCGCACCGTTCAGTTCGCGTGGTGCGCTATCGCCCTGCTGGCAGACGAGCACGCCGCGCGCACCGCGCCCCTCTAGCCAGACCAGCGTTTTTCCATCGGAATCCCAGGCGACCTCGTTGAGGCGTTTGGCGTGGGCCAGTGCGACCGGGTCGAGTGGACTCGACCACAGGCCGTAGGGACGTTCCTGGGACTTAGACATGCTCCATCAATTCGATTTTGACGTTGTCTGGGCCGTTGATAAAGATGATGCGCATGCCGTTCTCTAGCTGCACGGGGCCCATCCAGACCGAGGTGCCATGGCGTTCGATATCGGCCAGCGTCGCATCAAAATCATCGGTGACGAGGGCAAAGTGATCAAGCCCTTGGTAGCGTCCCAGTTCCATGTCCGTGAAGTCGCGATCCGTTACGGTTACCTGTACGGTTCCAATGTAGACCTGTACCCAAGTTGCTCCGCCCCGCTCAAAGGGGGCATCGGCGGTCGCGTTGAAAAACTGCTGGTACCAGGCAACGGTCTCTTCGACGTTCTTCGTTTCGTGATGGATGTGATTAAAGGCGTAATTGGGCATGAATTCCTCGACTAAGAAGCGGGTTTTTGGCGGAAGCGTGCATAGGCATCGCCCGTGAGTAATTCATCCAGTACAACGCGCTGGCCGCCCAATGCATCCGATACGTTGGCGCCGAGCACGGCGGCGTGGCTGTTGATACTGGAAGAGAATGAGTTGAGGAGCGGGGCATCGCTCTGCTCTTTAACCGCTTGGACAAAAGCGCGGCTGATCTCAAACGTATTGTTGTTGCGCGCACCCAGTTCGAGCGGATGGCGCAGCGAGGCCGGGTCTACGGAGCCCTCGGGCGGATAGGGGCCGTCGTAATAATAGGCTACGGGTCCTTCGCTTTCGAGCTTGAGATGGCCGCGGTCCCAGGTGATATCTTGGTAAGAGTCGCCCCAAAACGTTTTGCGCAGGCGCGACATCATGAGATTGGCAATCATGCCGCAGGCAAATCCGTAGGTCACGGAATAGGCGTAGGGGTTGTCGCCGCCGTCTTCGATATCCTCGGCATCGCGGTGGATATAGTGGGCCTCTACCCAGTCGATGTCGCCGGCCCAATAGCGCATGAGATCGGTCTGGTGAATACCCGCTTCGACAATTGTGCCGCCTGACCATGAGCGGTTGGCTGCCCACACGCGGTTTTGCGGACCGCCGACAGATTCGGTGCGCGTGTGTTTGACCGAGTGCGACTCTAGTGTGCCGTTGACGATTTGGGTCATCATGACTAGGCGCTTGTCGGCGAGAAAGTCGCGCATGCCGGTGTGCCAGGTATCGTGACGTTGATTAAATCCCACCGTGCTAATGATACCCGCTTGCTCTATGACGCGTTCCATCTCTAGTGCTTCGTCGAGAAAGAGGCTGACGGGTTTTTCAACGAATAGATGTATGCCGCTTTTCGCTGCGTGCAGCACTTCCCCATCGTGCAAGGAGGGAGGAATCGCAAAGTAGATCGCGTCTAGCCCACCGGCGGAAAAGAACTCAGAAAAAGAGGTGTAAGTGCGCGTTTGTCCCATGCGAAAGCCGTCGACGTAGCGGGCGATTTTTTCCTCGGCCAGATTTTCCTCGGACGGATCGCAGAGTGCCACAACGTCGGCATCTTCAATGTTCCAGAGGGAGGCAAGGTGCTGTAGGCCGCGTTGGCCAAGACCGACAATGCCAATCTTTACTGTGCTCATGGTATCTCTCCTGTGGCAATTCGCCGCTGAAGTTTTGCAAAAAAAAGACCCTTGTCAAGGGGTGTTTGCCGTGCGTGTCATATCTTCCTACTATTAAGAAAAGAGGCGTGTAAATAGCATGAGTGAACAGGTGATTGATCCCGAATGGGACAATGTCTTCCGCGCGGTTGACGACCAACCAGACTCCATAACGGATGTGCTGGGGGGTATTCCTATTTTCAGTTTGCTGAGTCCCAATGAACTGCAGCGCATCGCTCAGACCATGCACCTACGGCGCTATATCGGCGGCGAGTGCGTGGTGCGACATGGAGTGCCTCAGTCGGGCTTCTATGTGATCGTCAGCGGTTCGGTGCACGTCGTGCGCACTTCGGGAGACATCGTCGGCACGCTGCATCCGCCCGCGCTGATCGGCGAGTTTGCCCTCCTCGACGATAGTCCCCGCTCATCGTCACTCGTAGCGGCCGAAGAGAGTGAACTCATCGGCTTTTTTAAACCCGACCTGATGGATATCCTCGTGACCAACCCGGAGCTCGGCTGCAAGATTCTGCTGCGCATGGCCGAGGAAATGGCGGGCAATCTACAGAACGATTACGCAAACCTGTGCCAGATGGGCTGGTCATCCGTGGCAGAGGAAGACGGCGTAGGAATGGACCCGACGGCCCAGTGAAAGAAAAAAAGAAAAGCGCGTCGAAAAAAAAGAACGGCAAAAAGGCCTCAAACGGGGCCTCCTCGCTGCTTACGCGCCTTTTTGGGAGTAAGAAGAAGGACAGCCAAACCAAGAAGGCTGCGCCCAAGGTCAAGGCCAAGCCCCTCACGCCGCTGCAGCGCTCTATTACCGAAATTCAGCAAATGACCAAGATTGGTCAGCGCGATCCAGAGCGCTTGGCACAGCTGCTCGTAACAATGTTGGGTAAAGAGCGTGCCAAAGAAGAGGCCGACAAACAGCAGTTCGACCAGCAGGTGTGGGATATACTGCGCCGTGAAGAAGAAAAGGGAGCGGAAGGCTCAGCCCCTCCGCCGTCTTCCTAATGGTCGTTCCTGCGCTGTGCCGCTGCGCCTAAGCAAGGGTGTCGCAGATCCCCTTCAAATAGTGCAAGCTGCCGGCGGCAATGGTCCGCGGGTCAGGCGTAAAATCAAAAACTTCCACCGACACATAGCGCTGGTAGTCGAGCTCTTTGAGCGTTTTCATCACAGAGGTGAAGTCGGTGTCGCCAAAGCCCGGTCCGCGCTTGTTGGCATCGTTGACGTGCACGTGATATAGGTGCTCTCCCGAGTCGCGCAGTAGTTGAGCAACGGCGATGTCCTCGGTGGAACCGGAGCAGACGTCGACCATTGTGCGGAAGTTAGGATGGTTGATTTCTGCGACCATCTGGCGTGCTTCGGCACAGGTTGAGATGATATTGGTCTGCGCCTTGCTCAGTGATTCGATGCACAGATAGACGCCGTGTTGCTCGGCTAGGTCGAGGCTAGCCTCAAAGGCTGCGCGCATACGCTGCCAGCACTCAGAGCGATCCCAACCCTCTTGGACGTTGCGCTGCATGGGCGAACCGATAATCATTACCTGCCCGCCCAAATCCCCGCAAAACTGCACTAAGCTCTTAAAGTAGTTTTTGGTGTGCTCGTAAATATCCCGGTCTGGATGGGTGATATAGAGTCCTTCGGGACTAGCCAAAAGCCAGTGTAGGCCGACGATCTCCACGCCGCTGCGCTCGGCGGCCGCGCGGATCTCACTGCGCCGCTGCGCGGAAATATCTTCGACGCTGGCCTCGATCGTAAAAGGCGCTATTTCCACGCCGTCGTAGCCTAAGTCGGCGGCATAAGAAAACACATCTTCAATATTCCAACCTTCAAAGTATTCGTTACACGTGGCAAATTTCATGCGTTGGTCTCCGGATGCTAACGGCCCGTCCGGTTCGAATGGAGAATCAGCGGGCGTTGGGATATGGTCGCTGCAAAGTTGCAGTGCGCATCGATAGCGCGCACGTATCCAAAGATAGGTTATGTGCGCGCGACCTCAAGTGGCGGCGCGTGCACGCTCGTGTAGTAGTTGATACGCGGTTGGAACGATCCATTTACATGATGCCTTGTGAAGCTCTCCTAAAACGCGCAGCGGCACGCCGGTTGCAGGGGACGGCAGAAAGGAGATTCCATGAAATGGATATGTGCGCTGTGCGTGGTGCTAACGGGTGCCGTTTATGCCGAAGACAGTCGGCCTGAGCGAATGGCCTCAGAAGAGCTGGTCCTAGACGACGAATCAAGCGAGCATGCGTTTCGCGTGCGATGGCGCCTGCGTGGTTGGAGCGATTTTCAGGTGTATCAGCGGGCTGAATGGCAGCGAGATGCCCAGCGTGTATTCATCCTGCACGAACGCGATGCTGGGGAGCGTTGGACGGATTACTTCATCTTACACTATGTCCGTCAGACCCGATGGGGCGAGGTCGCTGCGGGCGATCTTCAGCCCAAGTGGGCAGGTGGGCTGGTCTGGGGACGAGGCCGTCATACCGACCCAACGGCGCGGTGGTCGCTGCGCGACAGCCGCGACCTGGGCTATCGCTCAGCAACTGAGAACGGCTCGGTGCGGGGGGTAGCTTGGCGGACTTCCGTTGGCCGTTGGCGCGGTTTTGCACTGGTGGGACGTTCGACCCTAGATGCGCGGCGCAGCGATGCGGGTCCGATCACCTCGCTGCCGAACAGCGGACTGCACGTAACGGCTACGGAGTTGCTTGGGCGCGACGCGCTGCGCGCCGATGTGGGCGGGGGTGGCTTGGCCCGCACCTGGGACCATGCGCGAGTGGGTTTCGCCCTGCAGTATGTCCACTTTCACATACCGTTAGATTTGCGTCGTCGTGGCCGCACGCCGTGGGATTTTGTCGGCCAGCGGCAGCTGCTGACCGCCGTCCACGCACTGTGGCGTACTCGCTGGGGAGAATGGGCCGCGGAAATCGGCGGCGATGCGCAGGGCCGGTGGGCGGGTATTGCTCAGTGGCACATGCGCCGTGGCGACCGCTTTGTTCGGTGGCAGCTGCGTCAGTTTATACCGGGATTCCATGCGTTTTTTTCCGCTGTGCCGAGCGGAGCGGGAGGACTCAATGAACGAGGTGTAGCGCTGGTCGTTGGTGGACGAGAGTGGGAGGCCTATGTCGACCGGGCTCGACGTCCAGAGCGTACCTATTACGTTCCGCGGGCGTCGACGTATACGGGCTGGGGGGGCAAAGTCGCGTGGTCGGTAGGGGCATCGACGATGCGGCTCTTTGCATCCGGTCGGCGCCGACCCTATGCACGAGATGAGCAGATTGTATCCGAGCGGCGCGATCGGTTGCGCCTGGAATGGAGGCGTTCCGACTGGATGGGACAGGGCCAGTTTGTGCGGTGGACGCGTCGCGGCGATCGAGCCGAATGGGGCCGTCTGTTCGGGGTCCGATGGCAGCGCCTGCGGAATTTAAGTAGACAGGTGGTGCAGCTAAGCGTTTTTCATACCGGCTCCTATCGCAGCAGGCTCTACGAATACGAATACGATTTGCCCGGCGCAGTGAGCATACGCGCGCTGTACGGACGTGGAGCGCGCCTGATGGTGCTGGGGCATCGGCGCTGTAAACAGCTGAACGTTGCGGTGCGCTACCGGCTGCAGCGGGACGTGCGCTGGCATCACTTCGCTGGCTGTTCGCTCGAGTGGCAATCGAATTGACAAGGCGTAGGACCGTGGATACTTTGGTCGCCCACGCTGTAGTGCATTGCTAGCACGAGACACGCCCATGGAAACACGCGCCGACCGCCGCCCAGATTTAGAAGATCGCCTCCGCCGTCTCAACGAGATCGGTATCGCGCTCTCCTCCGTGCAAAACGACCTGACTGCTCTCCTAGAGCAAATTTTGGAGCAGGCCCGACATTTTACCTGTGCAGAGGCAGGCACGCTCTATCTGGCCAAAGGCGATGTGCTAACTTTTGAAATCGCCCAGAACGAAAAGCTGAAAATTGTCTTGGGCGGGCGGAGGGGCACCGTCGATATTCCGCCGGTGCCGATCAACCGAGAGAGCGTCTCGGGCTATGTAGCGACCACGGGGCAAACGCTCAATATTCCCGACGTTTACGCCGAGAGCGAACGCCATTTTGAAGGCCCCAAAAGCTACGATCGCATGACGGGATATCACACGCAGTCGATGCTCGTCGTGCCGATGCGCGATCACGAGGAGCAGATTGCCGGTGTGCTACAGCTGCTCAACGCGCTGGGACCTGACGGCAGTGCTCGCCCTTTTTCCGAGGAAGATAGAGCGCTGGTCGAATCGCTGGCATCGCAGGCCGCTGTGGCGATTAACAACGCGCGCCTTATTCGCGATACCGAGGCTCTTTTCGATGCATTCGTGCGGGTTATGGCGACGGCCATTGACGAACGTTCGCCCTATACGGGCGGTCATATTCGCCGCGTTGCCGAACTGACGATGGTGGTAGCCGAGGCGGTTAATGCCTGCTGCCAAGGACCTCTGGCCGACGTTCGGTTTAGCGATGCCGAGATGGAAGAGCTGCGCATGGCTGCCTGGATGCACGATATCGGCAAGATCACGACGCCCGAGTGGATTGTCGACAAGCCGACTAAGCTGACGACTATTTTTGATCGCCTGGAGGTTCTGCGCATGCGCTTTGCCTTTATGATCCAGAGCGTGGATCTGCGGCTGGCCCGCGGTGAACTCGGTGCGGAAGAAGGCGCGCTACAGAAGGCGGAAATAGCCGACGATCTGGCTTTTATTGAGCGGTCTAACCTGCCGGGCGAATTCATGGAAGAGGCCGACTTGCGGCGCCTGCACCAAATTGCCGAGCGCACCTACGAGGTAAACGGTAATGTGCAGCCTTGTCTGTCGGAAGACGAGTTGGCCAATCTGTGTATACGCAAAGGCAGTTTGACGGATGCGGAGCGGCAAAAAATAAACGACCATGCGGCTATGAGCATGAAGATGCTCGAGCAAATTCCCTTTACGCGTAAGCTGCGGCGCGTGCCCGAAATTGCCGGTGCTCATCACGAGAAGCTAGACGGCAGCGGCTATCCGCGCGGACTCAAGGGCGCACAAATCGACCTGCAGTCCCGCATCCTGGCGCTGGTGGATATTTTCGAATCGCTCAGCGCTGACGACAGGCCATATCGATCCAAGCCCATGCCGCGCGAAGTGGTGATGCGCATCTTGCAGTCGATGGTCGACGATCAACATATCGACGCCGACGTATTCGCGCTCTTTGTGCGCGAGGGACTCGATGCGCAACTCGATGAGATCAAGGCGCAGATGGCCCGCGAAGCGGAACGCTAAGCGCCATTTTTAAGTCGATTGGATCCGCCTTCCGCTGCGCACGGAGGCGGATTTTTCGTTGCTGTGCGAAGCGCGCTCTCCGGGCCCGTCAACCGGCCTATTGTCCCTTTGCCTATTTCGAGTATCTATATCTATATGAAACCACTCTGGATACTACTCGCACTCGGCATCGCCTCGGTGCCGATCGAAGCTGCCGTAACGCGCACGGCGGCTACTGCTGTGGCGCTGCAGGGAGGGATTGCTACGACGGGTCGCATACAATCTTTGGCGGTATTTGCTCATTTTGGCGACGAGACCGATCTAGCGGGCAGGGCCGTTCCAGACTTTGCCGCCGATCTATTTGACGAGAATCTGCCGGGCAGCGTTAGCCATTTTTATCGCGAAATGTCGCGCGGACAGTTCCGCATCGACGGGGAGGCACTGCCGCGCTGGTATGGAGCCCGGTCACCGGCCAGCGCCTATGTCGGACCGGCGGGCAGCTTTGCCGATATGGCGCGCGAGATCGTCGAAGCGGTCGACGCCGATGTCGATTTGGGTCGCTACGATAACGACGGTCCCGACGGGGTGCCGAACTCAGGTGATGACGACGGCTACGTAGATTTTCTCTTTATCGTCGTGCGCAGTGCGCCGCCGGGTTTTATCGTCGATGAAGCCACGGGCATTGCTCGCTTGGGGCTGGGCAGCGACTACGTTAGCGATGACGCGTCGCTGTCGGGTGGCAGAGTGCGCATTCGCGCTGACGGCTCCAGTCGCGGGCCCGGCGGATCGCTGCAGCAGGGGCGCACCTTTCACGAAGCGGTAGGCAGCATGGCACACGAATTTGGCCACTATTTGCAGCTGCCCGATCTCTACGACACGAGCGCCCTACAGGAAGATCCAGATCCGGAAGACGAGTCAGCAGGGATCGGCTATTGGGGGATTATGGGACACGGCAATCGCGGGTGGAACGAGCAGGGCGGCCCCAACCCCTTTTGTTCCTGGTCGCTGGCGCGACTCGGTTGGTTGGGCGTGGAAAATGCACAGCTCAGCGTGCTCAGCCAGGATCGCTCCGACGTCGTATTGGGTGACGTCAATCAGGGGGGAACCGTCTATTTGCTGCCCGAGGCCAACAGCCAGCGCTATTACTTAGTGGAGTTTCGCCGTCGCGGTGCCAGCCATTACGAGCGCAACCTGCCGGCTGAAGGTCTGCTCATTTGGCGCATCAATCCGCTTGTTGCCGACAATGGCAATGAGGCTAACCGGCTGGTCGAAGTGGTCTGTGCCGACGGTCAGTTCGCCGATGCGGGATTTCCCCTCGGTGCGGTGCCCGCTCCGTTTGACGGACGCGACAACCTAGATTTCTGGTCGGCTGATCCGACCTACAACCGTCAGTTCGGCGGCAATTTGGGCGATGCTGGCGACGTATGGGACGGCGTGCGCTACACCGATTTTTGGGCCGCGTCGAATCCGGCCGCCGCCGCGGGCATATCTGTTACCAATATTCGCGCACAGGGCGATTTTATGCGCGCCGATCTGCGCATTGGCGACCATCGCCGGGCCGGCCCGATTGCTCAGAGTCAGGTGTGGAACGACCGCATCGCCCTCGTTGGTGATCTACAGGTTCTGCCGGGCGTGCGCTTAGAACTGGCCGACGGCGCGCGGGTAGAAGTGGGCCGTGATACGCTGGGAACGGGGCGAGATCCCGAACGCATAGAGGTTTCTGTGCAGGGGCAGCTGGTCAGCAACGTGACGGGGCGCGATAGTGTGCTCTTTACCTCGAGTGCATCTCGTCCGGCTGCCGGTGATTGGGCGGGGATTTCGATGGGACCAACGGCGCGTGCGTTTCTGCGGCGCACGCGCATTGAGTACGCGCAAACGGGCCTGCAGGCATCCGGTCTATCGCTGCGATCGGACGAGAGCGCACGCGGCGTGCAGGTGCTGGCCATTGACGAGGTAGATATTCAGGATGTCAGCGAAGACGGTATTCGACTGCGCGATATAGCCGAACCGCTCAGCTTCTATCGGCTGAGTGTCCAGCGGGCCGGCGGCACGGGTCTCGTAGTCGAGGGACCCGGTTTGACGCGCATTGACGGTGCGTTATTTGCCGACAACGCCGGAGGGGGGCTACATCGCGCGGGGGGCTACGTCGAGCTAAAGGAGAGCCGTTTCGTCGACAATGGACTCGGCGGCGAAGAGGCCGCCAACGCGCGACTGGGGCGCGAAGTATTTGGGCAGGTGCAGGGAAACGTCTTTTCGGGTGGAATCGGTATAGACTGTTTCGAGTGCAAGGAAATCGTCATTACGGAGAACGCCTTTGCCAATTATCGCGTCGGTCTGCGTTCGACTAGCTCGCGGCCGCGCATCTATGCCAACGAGTTTCGCGGCGGTCAGCTGGCGCTTCAGGTGGGAGGCAGCGTCGTGCCGGCTCGTTTAGATCTCAACGTAGTGCAAGGCAGCGAATGGCTGCTGCAGAGCGAGGCCCGTGCACAGGTGATGGCGGCCAACAACTGGTGGGGCAGCGACGATCCCGGGTGGATCGAGTCGCGCATGAGTGGCATGGTGCAGTGGAAGCCTTTTCTCAACTTTGATCCGCGCGCTCCCCTCGACTTTGCCCTGAGTCAGAACTATCCGAATCCCTTCAATTCCAGCACGGTAATCGACTATCAGATCGGCATCAACGATCCCATCATTGGTGGCTATACGCGCGCGACGCTAGAGGTGCGCAATATGGCCGGACTGCTCGTGCGTCGACTCGTTGACGAACTGGCCTCGCCGGGTTTTTATTCCGTCAGCTGGGACGGCCGTAACGACGCGGGGCAGGTCGTCGCTAGCGGCGTATATTATTATGAATTGGACATCGGACCTATCACGCAGTATCGCAAGCTGCTCTTTCTTAAATAGATCCTACGGAGGGGAAGAATCTTCTCTTTCTCGAGGTTATATTGCTCAGCGTCGGCCGATGAGAGATGGCCACGTATCGCGCTGCGCTCGGTATCCTACGCCATATATAGTGTCGGTCTACGGTTTACCGAGCACCGTCTTACGACCTTACGAAAATATATAAATCCTCTATAACTATTTTATTTTATTAAAGATATGCGCATCGAAGTCGATTATTTAGTCATGGGTAGCGGTGTAGCTGGCCTTTTTTTTGCTATTCAAGCTGCAGAGCGCGGTCGCGTCGCTTTAGTTACCAAACGCGACCGTAGAGAGTCCAACACGCGCTATGCCCAGGGGGGCATTGCCGCGGTGATGGATGCGCACGATTCGGTTGCCAGCCACGTGCGCGATACGGAATTGTCGGGTGCGGGCCTCTGTCGTCCGTCCGTTGTCGAGTCGGTTATCGCCGAAGGGCCGGACGTCGTTGCAGATCTCGTTAAGCTAGGCGCGCGCTTTACCCGCGATGCATCGGGTGCGCTATCGCTGGCGCGTGAGGGTGGACACGAGCGGGCGCGCGTGGTGCGCGCCGACGATATGACCGGTCGCGAAGTGGCGCGCACGCTAGTTGCAGCTGCCGAACGGCAGCCCAATCTACTGCTGCTCGACGAACACATGGCCGTCGATTTGTTGCTCGATAGAGACGGACAGTGCTGCGGTGCGCAGGTCATTAACGGGATGACGGGGGAATGCGGGCAGGTATATGCCGGTGCAACGCTGCTGGCTACGGGAGGATGCGGTCGGGCTTTTTTGCATACGACGAACCCACCCATTGCCAACGGCGACGGTCTGGCGATGGCCTGGCGCGCTGGAGCGCAGGTGGGGAATATGGAATTCGTGCAGTTCCACCCGACGATGTTTTTCGATCCGGGTGGACCGGCCTTCCTGATTACGGAGGCGCTGCGCGGACATGGAGCGCTGTTGGTCAGCGGCGCGGGTCGGACTTTTGTCGATCCGCTGTCCACGCGCGATATCGTATCGCGGGCCATTGTGCGCCACATGCAAACGAGCGGAGAGCCGTGTGCTTATCTCGACGCCACCGATAGTGATGGCCAGGAGACGAAAGCGCGCTTTCCCAATATCTATCGCTACTGCCTCGAACGAGGATTCGACATAACGCAGCAGCGCTTGCCGGTTGTTCCGGCCGCGCACTACAGCTGCGGCGGCGTGTGCACGGACGAATTCGGCCAGACGACGGTGCCGGGTTTATACGCGGCCGGCGAAGTGGCAATGAGCGGATTTCACGGGGCCAACCGCCTGGCGAGTAACTCGCTGTTAGAGGGGTTGGTCTTTGCCCGACGCGCCTTTCGCCATATGGGCCTGCCCCAGCGGCGGACGCAGCCTTCGGCTCGGCTGCCTTCGGGGCCGCCCTGTGACGCAACTGCGTTGGACGCGCTGGTTCAGCAGGTACGTCGACTGATGTGGGATGAAGTGGGCATTGAGCGCAGTGATGCGGGGCTGACCCGTGCCTGTGGACAACTCGATGCGCTGTGTAGAGAGATTGAAGAACTGTACGAGCGGCACGGAGCCCATGCGGAGATGGTTCAACTGCGCAACGTGGCGACCGTGGCCGATTTAATTGCGCGCTCAGCGCGTTGGCGACTGGAAAGTCGCGGCTGTCACTACAACACCGATCACGCCGAGTGCGACAACGTCGACTGGCGCTGCGAGACCCTGCTGACATACGGCGGGGGATTGGCAAGAGGTTGCAAGCTATGAAAACGTATTTACTCATACTGGCTTTGATGCTCCAGACGTCTTCCGCGTTTGCCGGCGAGGCGCTGGTCACGCGGGTGCGCGGTTCGGTCGTCACGATTGATGCCGGCGCCGAAGGTGGCCTAATCAAAGGTCTCCCCGTCGATATCGTGCGCCCTCCGGGCGAGGCGGTGATTCATCCGATCACAGGGGAGAATCTGGGAGCACCCGAACTGATAATCGGTCGTGGACAGGTATCCAAAACGTCGAATCGGGCCGCCAATGTTGAAGTGGAGCCCGGTCTGTTGCTGTCTGTGCGCCCCGGCGATATTGCCCGTTTTACGACGCCGCAGGAAGAAATGCTCATGGATCAAGAGCGCACGGTGGTCACGCAGGAGAAAAACCAAGAAGAGCACCAGGGATTCCGCAACGAGATTTCTCGCCTGACGCGCAGTATTAAGAGCGTGCAGGGGCGGATTGGTGGTTTGGAGCAAATGATGAAGCGCGTCGAGCGCGTCGAAGAGGGCTTTCGAGTGCAGCTGCGCGGCATCAACACCGATATGAACGTCATGAAGGAAGACATCTCCGACTTGAAAGAGGCGGTGTCGCTGATGGGCTCGGTGCCCATTGCCGGATTAGAGGAAGAGGGTGCCGGGGAGCCTGTCGATTTGAGTTCGGAAGAGAGCGTTGATCAAATTCGCCAGATCGTTCGCGGTGTGCTCGACGAAATGCCCCCTCCGCTGCAGCCGCTGCCGCAGGAGGAAATGGCATTGCCCGAGGAGAGTACCCTCGACCCAATGGGCACGGAAGACCTCGAAGAGGCTGAGGGCGAGGAGGATCCATTTTACCTGCAGACCTGGTTTTTCGGTCTGTTAGGTGGATTAGGTTTACTCGGTATCGCGGCCTTTGTCTATATGCGCTTGATGGGCGGCGACGGCGAAGACGAAGAAATAGAGGAAGACGATCTGATCGACGATGACGATGACGACGATGACGACGACGACGACGACGATATTGATTTGGATGACTTGGACCTAGATGAAGAAGACGACATCGTTGTCGAAGAAACTTCGTAGGGTGTCACTATCCCAATGCTGAAGGTACTTGCAATGGTTGCTAAACTAATGACAGGATTGATGCTGGCTGCGCTGATTTACCAGCCGGCTGTGGCCGAAGCACAGAGCGCTTCAACGGGCGTCATGCCCGATAAGGGGCTGATTATTCGCGTGATGGATCGCCTGCTGTTTATCGATATGGGGCGGCAAGAGGGCGTGCAGGAGGGCGATATTTTCGACATTGTCGATGCCGAAGTCGTCACCCATCCGCTGAGCGGAGATACCCTGTCGGTCACGCCGCGCAGCGTAGGAGCTCTGCGCGTGCGTCAGGTCTATCCGAAAATGGCGTTGGCCGAATTAATGCATATCCAAGCGGCGCGCGATCCCATGTTGATGCGTATTGCTCCAATACAGGACCCGGAGCGCCTGCTGGAAATAGAACGCTTTCTAAAGCAAAATCCGATGAATGGTGGTCCTTCTTCTCGCTCTGCGCTCATCCCAGGCTTACATCAGTTCCGCAAGGGGAGTCGCTTTAAGGGGTTGTTGTTCCTTAGCGCCGAATTGGCCGCGTTGGGCACGGGGATAGCCTATCGAATGAGCAGTGACGATTGGTTCAATCAGTATAACGACCTGCCGCCGGGATTGGCCCCCGATCGCTACGACTATTATTTCAACGAAGCTAGCGATCGACGCGCCATGAGCAATCGCCTGTTTTGGGCGGCGGGTGCGCTCTATGCCTACAATCTCATCGACGTCATGTGGACGGGTGGTAGCAGTGGTTCAATGAACCTTGAGCGCAAGCTGTCGGTCGGTATGGGACACAGCGGCACCGGTACACCGGTGGTGCAGTTGCTGCGCAGATTCTGAGGCGATATGGCTAAGCTGATTGCGCTGTGGATGGCGTGTTGTTGCCTGCTGGCTTGCGGCAATTTTGAGCGGTCCAATCCCTACGATCCAAGCGGCGGAGGGGTCACCGATCTCAAGGGGCTGTTGGTGGGCACGTGGAGTCGCGCCGATGCAGAAAAAAATCAGGTTTACACGTTTAAAGAGGACGGTCGCGTCGAGCTGAAGGATTTTAGCGCGCCCAGCGGTGGTGAGATCGATCGCAATGGTTCGTATCCCCAGACGGTTGTACTCAGCTTTTCTGGGACCTATGTGCTGGTCGGCGATTTGCTGCGCATTACGTTTACCTCTGTGCAAACGAATAATCCCTCGGGGCAGGTGCCGAGCCTGCGCGACAAAATAGTCAATATCAGCATCGTCGATAACGTGCTCGTCATGGAAGAGCTCGACGGAGATCGGCGCTATACGCGCGGTTTATAACCTTCCATTCTTCTTTTTATTACCCCTTTTTATAGAGCGCTCCGTTGGCACAGCGGGGCGCTTTTTTTATATTCTGCTCCGCTTTTTT
>JAYOKQ010000012.1:0-3879 GCA_038119905.1 Gemmatimonadota bacterium
GTTATGTACGTGGGAAAAATTGTCGAGAGTGCACCGGTAGACGCGCTGTTCCAGCGGCCGCGTCATCCCTATAGCGAAGCCCTGATGGCGGCCGCCCCCATCGCCGATCCAGCGCGACGTCAACCGCCCCTGCTGCTGCAGGGCGAGATTGCCGATCCCGCCAATCCGCCGGCCGGCTGCCCCTTTCATCCGCGCTGTCGCCACGCCACCGCCCAATGCGCAACCGAGGTGCCTCCACTACGGCCGATCAACGCCGACCACGAGGTCAGCTGCCACCGCGCTGAAGAGCTCGACCTCGCGGGCATGTCCAGCTAGCCGTCAATCGATGACGGCACTGTCGCAGATATAATCGGGAATAATACCCGTGGCATGGATCTGTTCCAGCGCCGACTCGCGCAGCGTGTTGCCCGACAGCACGAGCGCCGTATCGATACCAAACTTATTGCCGCCCAGTATGTCCGTCGTCAGCGTGTCCCCGACCATTAGGATCTGCTCCTTACCGACTTCCTGCGCGCGCTGTGAGTGATCGTAGGCAAAGATAAACATCTGTGCATCGGGCTTTCCGAACTTGATAAAACGCCGGCCGGTGATCGTTTCGACCATATCGGCAATACCGCCGATAGCGATGGCGACCTCGCGGTTGGACACCGGATACGATCGGTCGGTATTAGCAACAATGGCGGGAATATTTCGCTGGCGGAGCAGGTTGACGATCTTGTTGATATCGCGATTCCAATCGAACCCCTCGTCGTCGAGAAACACCAGCGCGTTGACGTCGTCGCAGGCGTCGAGGTGCACATCGGCTATAGAAAGCGTGCGCAGTCCAACCTCCTGCAGATAGTGCGCCGAAGCCTCGGTCCCCAAATAGGCGACGCTGCCGCCCTTAACTTTGAGGCGAAGATATTCCGTGGCCAACATACCCGACGATATGATTCGATCGGCATCGATCATATTCAAGCCTCCATCGATATAGGCCTGCGCCAGACGGCGTGGACTGCGCGACGCGTCGTTGGTGACGATATAGAAATCAATGTCGTTGGCCAGCAGGTAATCGAACGTGCGCTCAATGCCTGCGAGCGTGCCGCGCGAGTTTTTCAACACGCCGTAGGCATCAAAAAAAATAACGCGATAACGGGCCGCCACGGCGGCAAATTGAGTGGTCTCCATTCTACAGATCTAACGCCTTACATATGGGTTCGGGATTAAAGCGCTCTTCCAAACGAGGAAAGTATATCTCAAATGCCTCCCGCTGCAGTTTGGTCGCATAGAGCTCGTGAAAAAAGTAGTGACCGTATTTGACGACGTAGTTCAATATGAAAAATCGATAGGCCTCTTTCATAAAAAGAATTTCCTCGCGCGACAGCGGGTACACTGCGTGATAGGCCTTGAGAAAAATCGAGAAGCGCTCTTCCATAACGGGATCGATCAGGTAGGAAAAGACCGTGCGGTCTCCCGCGGTCGAACAAACTCGGCTGAAAAAGTAAAAGTCCAGCACGCGCGAGCTCATGCGAAACCAGTCGTAGTCCCAGCGCGAAAAAAGCGCTGTCTCTTCAGTAACAGAAAAGTTGCCAATATTCCAATCGACAAACACCGGTATCGCATCCCAGCTATAGGCGCCGAGTTTCTCCATATTATCGTCGAATAAATCTATCTGGCGACGAATATCATCGAGGGTTCCGCGGTGGCGAAATCGTCCATCTTCAGTATCCAAATACCACAGCAGGCGCATCAGATCGCCCTTGAGCGTCTTCGACCAGTCGGGCAGGATATTGCGCAGCCGATAACAGGTGCGATGAAAGCGAGCTAGTTCACCACCGAGGATCTTGATTTGCCCCAAGTCCAGCACGCGCGGCAGTTTCTGCGCCACGCGGATCGGATTGTAGAACACGACCCAGGCATCGAGCAGATCCTCGTGATGGCGGTAGGTAAAAAGTGTATTTTTATGCAGCAGCGAACGAGAGAGGAAATTGTCGTAGGGCTCGGGTAAATTATTGGCCAGTGCATTGATCAGCGAATGGTCTTCGACAAAGTCTTCGTACGTGCCAAAGTAGGAAAACTTGGCGATTACCATCGTCTCGTCTTCGAGGCGCAGGCGAAAAACGTGATTGGTCGACACCATCGCACTAATATCGCTTATCGATTGCACGGCGCGCGATGGATCGTAGGTATACCAGGCAGCTTCGACGATGGCGTTGAAGTTGATATGCATCACGGCGCGGCTCTCTCGGACTCTCTATCGCACGGGGCGATTAGGTGCTTTGAGTTGATCACAGTCCCATTGAGACGCCTGGACGCGGGGACCGTAGCGTGCTAAAATGTAGTCGGTTTTATAGCCGGCACACAACACCTGACTGGACGGAGCAAATCTATGACGCCCACCCAGCGCTACCTTTTTGATCTACAGGGCTACTTGCACATTCCAGCCGTGCTCAGTGACGAGGAACTAGCGGCGGGGCGCGCGGCCATTGATCGCTATATGTCGACGCCGGATGAGGAACTGCCCGAAGGTTTTTCGCGCTCTGCCGACGGCAAAAACTACGAAAACGGCTTTGCCTTTGACAGAGCCCTTGAGTCCATCGTCGTCCATCCCAAACTTTGGCCGATCATAAGAGAATTTACGCACGACAAACCCGCTTTTACGCGCGGCACCCTGCTCGTCGATACGCATGAACAGGCCCCACTCAACTTGCACTGCGCGCGCGAGGACTACGGCTGGCAAAGCACCCGCTACGACACGCGCGAGGGGCGTATTTTCTGCGATGACTTCGTTATATTTCCCTACTTTGACGACGTGCAACCGGGCGATGGGGGCCTATTAGTCGTTCCCGGGTCACACAAGGCCGCTTTTCCGCGCCCGGCCGAGTTTTTCGATGGCGGACGCATCGCCTCAGGCGAGCCCCTGCCGCCGGGTATCGTCAACGTTACCCCCCAAGCCGGCGACGCAATTATCATGACCGAGATGCTAGCGCACGGCACGCTGCAATGGAAGCCACAAGACCGCATGCGGCGCACGCTCGTCCTGCGCTATCGTCCCCAGTTTAAGGGCCAACCCCACGCGCTGCCGGCCTCCATTCAGGAGCGCCTTTCTCCCGAACTCCGCTCGCTCATGGCACCGGCTCACTACACGGAAACCAAAGCCATCGCGCAGCTCGATGAGGTTATCCTCCACTAAACGTTCCCAGACGCCCAGTCCCATGTTACCTATTCTTGCGGATATACCCCCCATACGCGCCGTGCTCTTTGATTTGGACGGAACGCTGATCGATTCCGAATCACTGACCGACCGCGCCATTAGCGATCTTTTACGCGTTCGGTCCATTGCGGTGGCCGATCTCGATTTGAGCCAATTCCACGGCGTTAGCTGGCGCGGTATCGGTAAGAAGCTATGCGCTCTATTTCCCTCGTTGGGCGAGGCAGCCAGCGTAGCCGATACCCTCGCCGATCGCTGTGCCGCACTAGCCCACACTGACCCGGCTCCATTGGTCCCAGGTGCAGCGGAGGCGTTTCGCGCCGCAAGCGCCCACTTTCCAACCGCCATAGTTACCGGCAGCAATGCCGATGCCGTAGCGCAATTTCTGAGGCGCACCGATCTACATTCGGCCTGCGCACTATACGTCAGCAATGAACAATACGTCGATTCTAAGCCGCATCCAGCTTCCTATCGGCTGGCAGCCGAACGGCTAGCATTGCCCCCTGCATCCTGCCTAGTATTCGAAGATTCGCTGCCCGGCCTGCGCGCAGCGCGCGCCGCCACCATGCCAGCCATCGCCGTAGCGCATAGCGCTCCCACCCCGCCATCCGACTTAGCACTGGGCTGTATAAGCACCTACAGCGACCTGCCAAACGATTTTTTTTCGAGCCTGGGTAGTCGATAGAACA
>JAYOKQ010000012.1:3889-61416 GCA_038119905.1 Gemmatimonadota bacterium
CGGATGGGCCGAACGGCCCATCCGATTTTGTTTGGATTTCAGCGCTCAGCGGATAAAGCCGAAGAGCACCAACAAAAATGTCTCGCCCACGAAAAAACCCAAGAGGAACGTCTTGGTTATTTTCCACGACTCCTCATCCCCCTTGGGCCGGAGGACATCAAACGCAAGTGGCATTGTACATACCCGTTTAGTTAAACAACGGGGGAGCATTTCTGCGGGGAAAGCAGAACAGAGCCAAATATGCAGTTTCCCACCCAAACATGTCAAGCAGATAGACCCCATTGTCGACGCTATAGGCACACAGTATACTATGAACAGTAGTCGGTACAGTACCGGCTTTTAGGAATACTCGAGAGGAGCGAGAGAGCATGTCTGATCAACGAGCACACGCCACCTTCGGCGCAGGTTGCTTCTGGTGCGTAGAGGCTATTTACCAAGATCTACGCGGCATTCACAGCGTCGTATCTGGCTACAGCGGAGGCCACGTCGAAAACCCATCGTATCAGGCCGTGTGCACCGGTGAAACAGGACACGCTGAAGTCGTGCAGATTGAGTTTGATCCGGACGTCATCAGCTTTGAGAAGCTACTGTACATCTTCTGGCGCACCCACGATCCGACCACGCTCAACCGCCAGGGGGCCGACACGGGAACGCAGTATCGCTCGGCTGTATTCTATCACGATGCAGCGCAGCAGGCAGCAGCGCTGGCCTCGCTGGCCGAAACGGAAGCTAGCGACCTATGGGAAAACCCCATCGTCACTCAGGTTACAGCACTCGAAAATTTCTATGCGGCAGAAGAGTACCATCAGAACTACTTCAAGAACAATCCAAATCAGCCCTATTGCGCTATGGTAATCAATCCCAAAGTGCGCAAGTTTCGCGCCGCCTTTCTGGAGGAACTGAAAGCCGCCGAGTAATGGAAGCCGTTTACTTAGGCCAGCACAGGCCCCATATCGAACGCCATCTGCGCCATCTCGAGTCGCTGGCCGAGGGGCTCAAACTGCGTTTTGTCGACAGCGCACAGTCCATTCCAACGATCGCCGCACAGTGCGGCGATGCGCCGGTCATTATTGTGGGAGGCAACTACCATCACTTGGCCGAGTTGGCACAGCATCTGCCCGCGCTGCGACTCGTTCAGACGCATACCGCCGGCACAGATTGGATCGACATTCAGGCCCTAGCCGACAGAGGCGTCCTCGTATCGGACAACAATGGAGCGAACGCCACAGCCGTAGCCGAACACACCATAGCGCTCATACTCGAACTATATCATCGCATTGCGGCACAGCTAGCCAGCGTACGCGCAGGCACCTGGCAGCAGGGCATGGACGAGATCGCCGCTCCCATGCACACGCTCGAGGGCAAACGCGTAGGACTGGTGGGCCTCGGGCGCATTGGGTCGCGCGTGGCCAAACGCCTGATCGGATGGGATTGCAACGTATATTGCTTTGATACAGCCTCGCTCAGCGCGGATTACCTAGAGGCCTGCCGCGCCATCCCTATGTCCTTTGACGAGCTGCTCAGCAGCTGCGATATCATCTCGCTGCACGTGCCGCTCAACCGCCTCACTCGCCACCTAATGAGCGCGCGCGAGTTTGCCCTCATGCGCAGCGATGCGCTCTTTATCAACACCTGCCGCGGAGGAGTCGTCGACGAAACGGCCCTAATTGCAGCCCTGCGCGATGGACACATTGCCGGTGCGGGGCTCGATGTAACCGATCCCGAGCCGATCAATCCAGACAGTCCACTGCTCCATTTGAACAACGTAGCCATCACGCCACACTACGCCGCACGATCGGTCGAATCGGGCCAACTGGGCTCGGCTCACGTGGCAGCCAATGCCGCGCGCGTGCTCCGCGGCCAACAGCCAATTTCCATCGTTCAACCCATCTGAGGATACTGCTTATGTCGACTCCTTTTCCCCCCTGGCCAGAAGGCGATGTCGCCCGTTACACTGCTTATAGAGCGGAAGAGCCCATCTCTATTGACGGCCATCTCGATGAATCCAGTTGGCTTGCGGCACCGCGCAGTCCGCGCTTTCGCGACCTCGTATACGGCGCGCCCGGTCTGCACGACACGCGCGCAGCCGTGCTGTGGGACGATCGCTATCTGTACGTCGGCTTTTGGGTCGAGGAACCCTTTGTCGAAGCAACGCTCACCGAACGCGACGCACCCATCTATCAAAACAACGATGTCGAAGTATTTATCGCCGGCAAAGATGCCTACTACGAGTTCGAGATCAACGCATTGGGCACCATTTACGAAGTGCTCTTCGTATGGGAAGAAGCTTATAAGCGCGATGGATACGACCAGTTACCCGGCCTGCATCCCGATGCCGAAGGCGCGCAGCCCTTTAACGGCGTCGGCCTGAGCAATCATCCGCGCGGCATGCGCAAAGGATTTTTCCGCTGGGATCTTCCCGGTCTGCAGTGGGCAGTGCACGTAGACGGCACGCTCAACGACAACAGCGACCGCGATCGCGGCTGGACCGTTGAGCTGGCATTCCCATGGGCGAGCATGGACGTGCTGGCCCGCGGCGATGGACGCGCGGTACCACCCAACGAGGGAGACATATGGCGCATGGATTTCTCGCGCTTCAACCAGTACAAAGAGGCCCCGCCCTCGCGCGATCCCGGCGGGTGGGCCTGGAGTCCACACGGCGTTTGGGACTCACACGTGCCCGAGTGCTTCCCCTTTATCGAGTTTTCTAATACGTCCGTCCTTGAACTCTAGGAGCAAAAGGCGCCTATGACGACCGAACTAGTCCAGTTAAACGCCGCTGATTTTGAAGATGCAATGGATTTTATGAATCTCGTCTTCAGCGCGCACGGCCCCATCGACTTTACCCAGCTATTGCCCGCTCTCTACCAGCCCGATGATGAAATGATGGGATGGAACTGGGCCGTCCGAGAGGAGGGACGCATCCGTGCCGTGGTCGGCTCATTTCCCATAACCTGGCAGTTGGGTCCAGCGCAGCTTGAGGTGGCCGGCATCGGCGGCGTATCGAGCCATCCGCGACGCCGCGGCGCCGGGTACATGCGCCAGCTGATGGAGCACTGCGTCCAGCGCATGCGCGACGAGGGCAAGCATCTATCGTGGCTCGGCGGCCAGCGCCAGCGCTACGCCTATTTCGGCTATGAAAAGTGCGGCATTGGGTACTCGTTTTCACTGAGCAAGACCAACCTGCGCCACGTCTACGGCGATGCGGAAAGTCGCCTTTCGTTCCAACCGCTCGAACCCGGCGACGCCACGCATCGCGCCGGCTGCATCGAGCTACACGATGCGCAAACCTACCGCTGTCACCGACCCGCCGAGCGCTTCGACAGCCTGTTGCGCAGTTGGAAACACCGTCCCCATATCGCGCTAGCGCCGGATGGGCGTATGGTAGGCTACGTCGTAACCAATGCCAGCGGTAACTCGATCTGCGAGATATGTGCCGTATCGGAGGGAGATCCTCTGCTAGAGATCGCGCGGGCCTGGACGGCGCAGCAGAGCAGCAGCAGTGCACAGTTCAGCTTGGCGCCTTGGCATCCGCTCGTGCGCGCCCTTGGCCCTATAGCCGAATCCTTTTCGACGAGTTCTACCGGAAACTGGCAGGTATTTGACTGGCAGGCTACGCTGTCGGCCCTGTTCAGCGTGCGTGCGCACGTGGGACCGCTGCTCGACGGACGAGTAGCCGTAGAGATTATCGACTACGGGACCGTTGCTCTCGAAGCGAACGGCGGCGAGACGGCGTGCACATTGACCGATGAAGTCCCCGCTTTGCGCGTAGATGCCGCCACGGCCCACCGTCTGTTTTTTGGACCGCTGCCCCCATCGTCTACAGTCGACTTATCTTCGAACACCGCCATACTCGAACAGTGGTGCCCACTGCCGCTGTATTGGAATCGCCAGGACGGCGTGTAGCCGTCCACCTAGAGGGCCCTCGCAGCGTAGATCGGACTCGACCATGCTCGTTGACCGTCGACTTGGATTACACGCACCCAATAGGCGTGCGCATCTTGGCGCGGCGTTTCGCCGCGCCAAGACCGCTGTGCTGAGCGCGTTCCGTCGACCCGTGGAGCGGCGCCAATGCGCACGCGTTTTGAAGCGCCGCCCAACGCAATGTATTGCTCCTTACGCAGCGCCGCCTCTACGTCGATTTCGATCATGCCCTGAGGCGTTTCCAAGCACAGGCGATCGACGCCGTCTGGACGAAAACTAAACCCCATTTCATTGCCCCCCGTTGCCGAGCACCACTGCACGCTGCGCTCGTCCTGCGGCCTGATGGAGTCCAGCGGCGACTGGAGTCCCACGGGAACGACGTCCGTCAGACGGCCGTTATCGGCGCGTAAAACGCCGTCCCATCGCACCCGCTGAGCTCCCGCCGTGCCCTCTGCTTCAGCGCCCCCCCACAGCACGCGCAGGCGCGCTCGATCCAGTGCGGCAATCTCCCAGCTGTGGACCACATCGGTATCGCACAGCACGTCGATGCGCTCAAGCGCCGCCGTGCCCTCCGCGTTCACACACAGGTCCACTGTAGGCCCGATACATTCGCCGCCCATCCCGCAGCCGTTGACCTCTACGTCGAGCAAAATGCGCGCACCGCTCGTGGCATAGCAGGCCCGCGCGTGCAGCGCCTCCCACACACTCCGGCGCGTCAGCTGCGCGGCGCGCACGGCCGTTAACCCGTTGCGCACATTCCGCGTCAGGCGCCGACCTGGATGACAGGCCCCCGGGCGACCCATCACGCCGTCGGTCCCCCCCGTCACGCCAACCCGGTATCCGCGACGCAGGGCGTCTAATACAAACCACTCCGAAGTACCGTGCGTAGAATGAATTTCAAAGAGCGGCTCTATGGACGGCTCGTAAAAATCGAGGTTGGTAGGCCGACCGCCCACGTGCAAACCGAGCAAGACCTGTTCCTCCTTCATGACCGAGAGAAACTCCGGTGCGCGCGGCAAATCGGGCGTCGGATCAGACGGCTCTTCAAGAAAAAATCGATCCGAACGGCGCAGACGCCCCTCGTCGGCTAGATAGAATACGTTGCGATCGCCGCCGTCTTCGCTAAACGGACTCCACTCACAGCCCAGATAGCAGACAAAGCGGCCCGGCTCGTCCACCGCATGCGAAACGGCGCGTATGTGCTGCCAAGTAGCTGTGTCGATGTAATGATCGTTAGCTTGCTGGCTGGCAAACTGCAGCCCAGCTACCTCGCGCGCGTAGGCAAAGTGATCTTCTAACGATCCGGCTCCGCAGCCGATCTCCGTTTGACCGGCGTGCAAATCACCCCAGTAAAGCCGCTCAGTGCATTCGGCAGGTACAACGCGCAGAGGATTTCCTTCGCCTCGCAGCTGGCCGCTGCGCGCCCGCAGCCTGTAGACGCCTTGGCCGTTCAGACGGACGCGAAAGAGATAGACCGGAAAGCGAGCGCCCCGTTCCACGTCGACGAGTTCGGCAGCGCCTTCAAGCATCGGATCGACTTCCAGACAAGTGGGATTGCCCCATTTATCTTCGCCGTATACCCGCATGTTAGCCACTTCACCTACCCCCACCTCGCCGTCGCACAAGACGATGAGGCGTTCGGCAGGACCGGACACGATTTCATAGGGCACAGGATCGGCCAAGCGATTCCAGCTGCGCTCATCTACTCCGCTAACCAACGGCAGGAAGCGCGCGTCGCGCGTGATAAACGTCGGAGCCCCCCAAGAGAAGAGGCGCAGCGTCACTTCCTCTCCCGCGCGCAGCTGGCCCGAAATCACCCGCAGCTCTATGTGGTGATGCCAGGGATTGAGATCGCCCTGCGGTTCGAAGGCATACTCGATATCGGCCGTCGCACAATCGATCTCTACGCGCTCGGGCTGCGCCCAGTCAAAGGGCCAGCGCCAGGCAATGCGCAGCGACGTTCCCTCGGCCACACCTTCCGCCCCAGCGCAGAAGACGAATTCGGCGTCGACCGAATCGCCCGCAACGATCTGCGCCGGCATACGACAGTGCAGTTGACCCCATCGGCGTCCACGCTCTTGGGGAGACAGATCGGGCCAGTGCCAGACCTGCCCCCCACCGGGCGCTCCACTGCGCACTACGGCCATTTACTTCGGCGCCTTCCATTTGCGTAGCTGCCGCTTCCACACACGATCAATTTCACGCTGAATAGCCAGCACGTCTTTCCAGCGGTCGCCAAAGACCGAGACGAAGTAGCCCCCTGCAATCTGCTCCGGACAGACAAAGAGCTCGCGCCCGGGCGTAGCCGTTTCGAGCCAGCACGCCAGCACGCGTTCGGCAAATTCCAGCCAGTCGATAAACTCCGGCGTAAAACGCCCTTTGGCGTCCAGGGCGGGTATTTGCGCATGATGTCCGTTAAAGGGACGGAAGTGTAGCTGGTTGGCATGCTGAATCAGATCAGGGCGCTCTGCGAGCCGATCCCAATAGGGCGGGGACAGATGCTTGACGATCGCCGGATGGGAAAAATCCCAGGTCATTTTCAGTTTTCGTCTCTCAGCTTTTTCAAAACCTGCGGCCAGCGCATAGGTTTTTTCCGGCGTTTCCGTGCACGTATCCCGGTGCACTTCGACCGATACGTCCATCTCCATTTCGTCGGCCGCTGCCATCAGCCGACGCGCAACCTCTACGGCGCGCTTGGTCGGTGTATCGTGATCGAGCATCTGCACGTTGACGACGCGAGCACCCGCCGCACGGATTGCCCGCAGCTTGGGCTTGATTTCTCCGATTCCACCCAAATCCGTCGTGCAGGCAAAGAGCAACCCCGAATGGGCGACCTGTTCGGCACTGACAAAGGCCGTGCGTCCCACAAAACCGGCAAAACCGGCCTTGCGAATCTTGGCGATTTTCTGATCGACACTCCACTCTCCATCCTTGCCACCATAGCCCATCAGCGAGCCCAGCGTTGCACACTGGTGGAGAATCGGTTTCTGCACCGTTTTCTTAGCCAATATAGACTCCTTCCCTTTTGCTTAGGTTTCGGGCGCTAAAATACGCTGTTGACCATCCGGCTCCAAGTCGGACTGCTAATTTTACAGGGCGTAGGGACCGACCTATATTAGGCGCTCCACGCACGCAAAAGATCGGATTCCCATGACGGCAACAGCGCCTTCCACACAATCAATGCACGTCCCGCTGCCCCAGCGCACCCTCGGCAGGACCGGCGAACGCGTTCCCCTTCTCGGCTTGGGCACAGGTCCGGGCGGTATGGGCCTAAAGGACGACGAAGCCATCGCCCTCTATAACCGGGCCATTGACCTCGGCGTAACGTATGTCGATACGGCCCCCGGCTACCAGCGTGCTCAGCGCCAGCTGAGTGAAATTGTGCCGACGCGGCGCGACGAAATTTTTCTCATCAGCAAAGGCGTCACGGCTGATGGAGGGGAAATGCAGCGCATTGTGGAACAAAATCTGCGCGATTTAAAAACGGACTACCTCGACCTGATGTACGTGCATTCCTTGGGCAATCACGACGTAGATGAGGTTTTAGCCGATTCGGGTGCGTTGGCGGCCCTGCGCGCGGCAAAAGAGCAGGGACTCATTCGCCATATCGGCGTGACGGCTCATCACAATCCGTGGAAAGTCGCTCGGATACTGCGCGAGGCAGAAATTGATGTCATTATGGTCGCGCTCAATTTTGCCGACCACTTTACCTACCACTTTGACGGCGAAGTGCTCGAGCTAGCGCGAGAGAAAAACGTCGGCGTAGCCGCCATGAAAGTCTACGGCGGCGCAACAAAGATGGAGTATGAAAAGCCCGTTCCCTCTGCGCTGCAAACGGAGGGGTTTACCCACTACGAACGGGCTCTGCGCTACGCCCTCGGCCTGCCCGGCGTGGGAATTGCGGTCGTCGGGGTCTACAGCGAAGAGGAGCTAGAGCAGAATATCGAGTGGGTTCGCCGCTACCAGCCGCTAACGGTCGAGGAGGAAGCCGAGCTGCTCGACCAGGGGCAGCAGATCGCACGCGCGTGGGGAGCGCACTTCGGTCCCGTCCGCCCGGAATAATTCGATCAAACGCTAGGCCGGCCGCCGCAGCTGCTGCAGCACGAGCCCCGCAACAACAAGGGCGAGTCCAACGAGCGTAGACGGCAAAATAGCCTCGCCCACCAGCAGATAAATAAACCCTAGCGACAAAAACGGCGAAGCGAAAATCAGGTTGCTCACCTGTGCCGTATTCTCTGCATAGCGCAGCGCCTGTTGCCACAGCACAAACGCCAGTCCCATTTCAAATAGCCCAACGTATGCAGCCCCCAAGAGCCCCTCAGTAGGCACCGGCCACGGCGTCGACTGCCACAGGCAATAGGCCAGCACCACGGGCAGCGACAGAGCAAAGTTGAGAAATAGGCGCACGACGGGATCGCCGTCTTGGCGGGTATTGAAAATCCAGTAGAGCGACCATAGGATTGTGCTAGCCAACGCCCAGCCGACGCCGATTGGATCGGAAAAGTGCAGCCCTAACACGTCTCCACGCGTGCTGATAACCAGCACGCCGCCATAGCAAATGACGCCTGCTAACCCATCCTGCCAGCGCAACCGCTGTTTGAGCAGCGGCACCGACAGCACGGCTAGCGTCAGCGCCCACGTATAGTTGAGCGGCTGCGCCTCCTGGGCCGGCAGGCGCTGGTAGGCGCTAAACAAAACCAGGTAATAGGCCAGCGGATTGCACAGGCCGAGCAGCAGCGAGCGCCCCCACGCCGGCGGTCCACCGCGCCGCAGCAGATCGAATTTCCCCTGAATGGCCACGACGAGCCCCAAGGCCAGCGTTGAGACCAAACTGGCATAGAGTAAGAGCTGCGCGTAATCGAGGTAGCGCAGCGATAGCTTGAAAGCCGAGGCAACCGTAGACCATAAAAGCACCGTTGCCAGCCCATAGGCATAGGCTTTGCGCCGGTTTACCTCGGGCATAGCGGGCGATATAACGAGCGATCATAGGCGTATATTGACATGGAGCGGAGCGCCCAATCTATCCGTTTTCACGCCATACTTCTAGCGGATGACGCCGATCGGCCAACGGCAGTTCTACGCGTCGACCGCCCTGGCGATGCGACTGGTACAGACCGAGAATCATTTCAAAAGCCGTGCGTCCTTCGGCCCCGCTGCTGGGGGGCTCTCGACCCTGTTCAATGGCCTCAGCCAGTTCGTAGTACATCTGCACGATCGGATCGTTCGCCGCCATGGGACCCAGCGGCACTGGCTGCCAGGCATCCAGGTCGGAAGGCGCACCTTCCATCGGCCGCGGCAAGTGCCACAGGCACGGATCCATGCGGCGCGATGCCCGCACCGTCAGCTGTCCTTCCGTCCCCAGAATATCAACCCCATAATTGTCGCTCATAAGCGTTTGATAGCCAAGGAAATGGATCTCTCCCATAATTCCGCCGGCAAAACCGTAGTGCCCCACGGCGCGCTCGCCGAGCACCGGCCCGGAATCCCGATCCTTCGGCGACATCTCTTTGGCTTCCATAATTCCGTCTACGTCCGCTAGCGCTCCCTGCCAGTAGACCGTACCTGCGCACCACTCCGGCTGCCCGCCAAAGCAGAGCATCATATCTGTTACGTGCGTCCCCATTTCCGTAAATTCGTTGCCGCTCTTACGCCCGCATTTGTTGCGGCCGCGCACGAGCACGACCTCACCGACCAGCCCCTCTTGCACCAATTGCTGCGCCTTGCGAATGCCGGCATTGACGTGGTTTTGCTGATTGATCGCCAAACGCGCACCGCCCCGCTGTGCGGCAGATACCATCGCATCCGCTTCCACTAGGTCTATGGCAATCGGCTTTTCACACAGCACGCTGATACCGCGTTCCAGCGCGATCACACTCGGTTCGCAGTGACCACGCGTTTGGGTCGCCACGACGACAATATCGGGTTTAATCTCATCACACATCGCCGCGCAGTCGCTATAAGCGGCTGCGTCCGTCATTTCCGCAGCGCGCGAGAGAGATTCGTCCGACACGTCGCACAGAGCGACCACGGCAAAGTCTTCGACATCGCGCAGCGCGCTCAGATGCTGGCGCCCCATGCCTCCACAGCCAACGAGTCCTACGCTATAGGTTTTCTTCATGGGTCCTCTCTCCTTCATGGTAGCGCAGACCAGTCCGTCTGCCACGGCGTTCCCGGCCGACACCAGTGGACGCGCCCCACCTCGACGTCGACGAAAACAGACAGCACCGTGTGTGGTTGCCAAATAGGTTCCTGCTGCAAAATGGCGCGGGCCCGCTCGGCGACGTCCTCTTCGTCGAGCATAGGCAGCCAGGCATAGAGCTCTTCTACGCGCTGGCGCATCTGTTCGCCGCGCAGCGTCTCCTCTGATGAGGCATCCGGAGGACCAGCGCTACCATCCGTGTCGCGCAGTAAAAAGCCCCGTTCGCGCGTTTCCCACGTCGTCTGCCCCGCCGCATAATCGACGAGCGCAATGCACTCGATATCGGCCAGCAGCACGCAGCCGGGACTTCGGGCTGGCGCTTGGTCAACTGCCCGTTCTAACTGGGCCAATCCGCTGCATACGTCGCTACAATCGACCAGCAGTTGCTCCTGCTCCAGGGCACAGTTCGGTGCCGACCACAGCTGAGCTAATCCAGCGCTATTGAGCGCCGAGCGCGCCCGTTCGGCTGCCGTTTCAGAAGAGATCGCACCCTCTGCCTGGAGGGCTTCTGCGTCTATATTCTGCAGCAAAACGGTGCGCCCATCCTGTATAAGTGCAGCCAATACGGACATCGACGTCCTCCTCTTCAATCATACTACTGCAATCTATCCGTGCGCTCCTACCAAGACCACTGGCCGGGGCTCAAGGTGCGCGTATATTTACCCGCGGCGGCAGTGCGCCGTAATCTACGCAAGCATCTTTCACCAAACAACGCAGCCAACCGCTCTATGCGCTACACTCTATTTCTATTGCTCATCTGGGCCGTGCTTGGAGCAATCCCCTGCAGCGCACAGATTGATAAGGAGATCGTGCGCGGGATCACAATCTCTACGCACGGCAATGGACGCGACTGGGGATCGGACGCCATGGGCCCGACGATGGAAGAGATTCGCGCGCTCGGCGCCAACTGGGTCTCGATTCATCCCTACGCCCGCATACGTGAAGACGGCTCGCTGCGCTTTGACCTCTTTGACCCCAGCGATCCACCCGCCTACTTAACCCATCCCATCCGCGAAGCACACCGCCTTGGACTGAGCATTTGCATCAAACCCCATATCGCCTATTGGGGATCGCCCTTTTCCTGGCGCGGGGAAATCGAATTTTCCGAAGCGGAACAATGGGATCGTTTTTGGCGCGACTACCGCGCCTGGATCGTGCAACTAGCAGCTGCGTGCCATCTGGCCGATGGCTTTGTCGTGGGCACCGAACTCGACCGCACCGTGCACTTCGAGGCAGAGTGGCGAAGCCTGATAGCCGACGTGCGCGCGCAAACAGACGCACCCCTTACCTATGCAGCCAATTGGACCGACTACGGGCGCGTTCCATTCTGGGATGCGCTAGACGTCATCGGCATTCAGGCTTACTTCCCGCTAACCGACAAACCGTCCTATGACCTAGAAGAAATCGAGCGCGGATGGGCCCGACGCATGGAGGAGTTGCGCGCTTTTTCCACTCCGCTGAATCGGCGCGTGCTCTTTACCGAACTCGGCTACAACCAGTCCCACCAAGCGGCCGTAACGCCGTGGGCATACGCCGTCGACGGAGACGATGCCCGCCCGCTACAGACGGCCTGTATGCGCACGGCACTCGGCGCCATTGAGGAGGCCGACCACGTGGTGGGGGCGCTGCTGTGGAAGTGGTTTCCGCAACCGCGCCCCGTTGGACGTAACTTTCAGCTCGCCGCACCGCATATGCGCCAGACCATTGCCGAACAGTGGCAGGTCCGTGCGAGCGAGTAGTCGACCTACTCGGCGATCTTGCCAACGGCGCGCAGCAGCGTCTCCTGCACCAGCAATTCGTGATCTAAGCTGCGATCGGGCGCGCGCTGGCCGTTGAGCACGGCAACAAAAGAGGCCAACTCGCGCTCGTAGGTCGTCTGACGCGATGGCCC
Source organism: Gemmatimonadota bacterium (assembly GCA_038119905.1). GTDB lineage: Bacteria > Latescibacterota > UBA2968 > UBA8231 > UBA8231. The sequence continues at coordinate 15,904 of JAYOKQ010000012.1, forward strand.
GTCAATGGCGATCATCTGCTCGCCCTGCACATACTCGCCAAACGGCTCCTCTAAGCACAGGCGAATAGCGCGTCCAGGTTCGAAAGGCTCGACGAGGATGGCGCTGCCAGCGCTGCCATAGACCTCGTAGCGACGCGCCATGGGACGCGCTTCCATCGCGGCGATATCAACCCAGGCCATGGCCCGCTCGTATTCGAATACCCCCAGCGTGTTATCGCTAAAGCCAGGTACTTCGCCCGTATCTTCGCGCAGAAAGGCCGTCACGCGCTGCGGACGACCAAGCAACCACACAACCTGGTCGAGCATGTGCCCGGCCAAATCGTAGAATATCCCGCCCACGTGCGAACGACCGATCACCGCGCGGGCGGCCGGCGGTATGTTCGTCGACATATGCGCGCGAACGGAGTAGATATCGCCGAGTACCCCCGATTTGACCCAGTCGGCGATCTGTTGAAAACCATCGTGGTAGCGCAGCATATAGCCCATTTGAATCTGCAGCTGGCGCGATTTGGCCATGGCCACAACGTCCTGCCATCGCCCCCAATCGTCGCCGGCCGGTTTGTCATACCAAACGTGCTTTCCGGCTTCGACAATCCGCGCCGTCTGCTCCAAGCTTTCGGCATTGAGACCCTCCGATGCGATAGCGACGATTGAATCGTCGCTCAGCATCGCCGCTTCGCTGTCAAAAAAGGGCACGCCGGCGTAGGGTCCATCGCCGCTTTCCGCCTCGGCGCGCCGCGCCGCGTCGGGTTCGTACACGCCGACTAATTCCACGTCTGAATTGTCCTGCATGGCGCGCAGCTTGCCGCTAGCGTGCCCGTGTTTGGTTCCGTACTGCGCCATTCGAATTGCCATCAATACCGCTCCTTATCGCGTTTTTAACGTCCGAGCCATCCGCCGTCGACGACGACGACCGATCCATGCACGTAGTCCGATGCGGCAGAGGAAAGCCATACGACGGCTCCCTGCAGATCGGCCGGCGTGCCCCAACGACCCGCCGGAATGCGGGTCATCAGCTGTTCGCTTCGCACCGGATCGTCGCGCAGCGCCTGGTTGTTGTCGGTGGCGATGTAGCCGGGGGCAATGGCGTTGACGTTAACCCCACGTCCAGCCCACTCGTTCGATAGGGCCATCGTCAGCTGTCCAATACCGCCTTTAGCCGCTGCGTAACCGGGCACCGTGATGCCGCCTTGGAACGTCAGCACCGACGCAGTAAAGACAATTTTGCCGTTCCCGCGCGCTACCATCGGCCGCCCGAGCTCGCGCGCCAGCACAAACTGGGCGCTGAGATTGACTTCGATGACGGTATCCCAATACTCGTCCGGATGCTCTTCGGCCGGAGCCCGCATAATCGTGCCCGCGTTGTTGATTAGAATATCAATCGGCCCCACGTCGCGCTGCACCGTATCGGCGAAGTCGCGCAGTGCGGCGCGGTCCGAAAAATCGCAGGCATAGCCTGTAAAGCTGCGCCCCAGTGCGCGCACGTCACCCTCCACTTCGCTGTCGGCCTCGAGGGAGGCACTCACGCCGACGATATCGGCGCCTGCTTCGGCTAAAGCCTGAGCAAATCCGCGTCCAATGCCGCGACGACAGCCGGTAACTAACGCCGTTTTTCCATCTAGCTTAAACAGATCCAAGATTCCCATGCACTACGCTCCTCGTATGTCGATCAGTACTTTGACTTCTTCGGCTCCGGCCGTCAGATCGGTAAACACCTCGGGCAGGGCCTCAAGCGGACGGCGCGCGGTAATCAGTGCGTCCAAAGGCTCGGCCAGCTCCGACACCAATTCGATGGCTCGATCGTAGTCCTCGCGCTCGTATACGCGCACCCCGCACAGCTGCAGTTCGCGCCAAAAAAACTGGAACAAATCAACGGGGGGAGCCTGTGCAAAAATGGCCACGACAACAATGCGACCGCGCACTTTGGCAATGCGCGTCATCGCCGCAGCTCCGGCCGCCGATCCAGACACTTCGAACACCGCATCGGCACCCGCACCATCTGTCCATTCGGCCACGCGCTGTTCGAGATCCTGCTGCAGCGGGTTGATAGTAGCCAAGCCCAGCTGGCGCGCCTTGTCGAGGCGAAATTCGCTCACTTCGCTCAGCAGCACCTCTGCTCCGGCATGGCGCGCTACCAGCGCATTCAGCAAGCCGATGGGACCGCCGCCGATCACGACGATTTTTTCACCGGCGACCACTTGCCCCAAGCGCACGTCGTGGCAGGCTACCGCCAGTGGTTCGACCAATGCCGCGCGATCCATAGCGATACCGTCAGGTAATCGATGCACGAGCCCGGCCGGCACGGTCCACGACGTCTGAAACGCACCGGGACTGTCGATGCCAATGAAATTGAGCTGCTGACAGATGTGCCCGTGACCGGCGCGACAGGCCGGGCAGGTGCCGCATGCGTCCAGCGGCCGCACGACGACCGGATCGCCCAGCGCATAGCCTTGGACGCCCGCCCCCAGTTCGACAACGCGGCCAGACATCTCGTGACCAATAATCCGCCGCCCGTCAAAGCGACCGTCCATATGGCCCTGATAAATGTGCAGATCCGTGCCGCATACGCCGCACCAATCGACTTCGACTCGCATCTGGCCGGTAGAAGGTGTAATCACCTCGCTCGTCCCAACTTCGATATGTCCTGCGCGCACGTAATACGCGCCCACTGCGCTCATAGCCAAGCTCCTTTTACAGTCCCAAACGCGCGTACTGCTCTTGAGGTGCATCGCACGCGCGCATGAGACGGGTCATGTGATCAATCATCTGCTGCTCGACCGCCGCATCGTCCAGCGGCGTCTGCTCGTGCGGATCTTCCTGCAGATCAAAGAGCAGATTGCCGTATGTGCGCTGGCTTGGCCAACGGCCACCCGCATCGGTGCGCAGCACACTACAACCGCGCATGTGGGGAAAACCCGGCACGTACGCTGCGGCGGCCAACTCGTCTAGGGAGAAGGCCGAGCGCATATGGGTCGGCATAAGCGTGTAGTTGTAGAGCGGCGCGTTATCCTCGGTGGCCGGGCTGCGCATATACACGTAGCGTCCATCCGTTGCGTTAACCTGCCCGCCGTGATGGCCAAAGATGGCCGCCTCGCGCACGGATCGATCTTCGGCGACAACCTCGCCCAGCCCATGCCCGAGCATGTGTTCGTCGCGTTCAAGGCCAAAGAAATCCAGCAGGGTCGGCGCCAGGTCGATCGAAGGCTGCACCAGGCTCGACCGACGCTGCCCCGCAACGCGCGACCGGGGATCCCACATAAAGAAGGGCGTGTGCGCCATCTCTCCGTACCAGGGTACATGCACCTTGGCCCACATATCGTGTTCGCCGAGTAAAAACCCGTGATCGGTCCACACCACCAGCAGCGTATCGTCCCACAGGTCGAGCCGATCCATCTCATCGAGCACGTTGCCCAGCGAGGCATCGCACATGCTCAGCAGCGCAGCATAGTGTCCGCGACACTGCTCTACCAGTTCGGCCGATTCGCGCACCGCACCGTAGCTGGGCCAGTCAAAAAGCGGACCGCTGCGATCGCCGATCAGATCGCGATAGAGGTCTTGATAGGCGCGCTGTGTAAAGAACGGCTCGTGCGGATCAAAGGTCTCTATCTGCAGAAACCACCCATCTTCGTCGCTGTTACGGCGTATAAAGTCGATACCGGCGGCAAAGGTCTTGGACTGAGGTTGGTCCTCCGCTCGACGCATAAACTGGCGATTGATCAGATCCTGACGATGGGGCCAGCGCTCGTTATCGGCGTTGCGGCCGTGCGCGTGGGGTTTGGGTGGATCGGCCACCTGTCCCATCCACACGTCGCCCTCCTGTCCGCGAAAAAACTGCCAGCTGCTATACTGCGTATGGTACGTTGCTCCACCGGCTTCCCAATAGTGCTGATGATCGCTCACTAGATGCGATGAAATGCCGGCCTCTGCCAGCATCCGCGGCATGGAAGCATCAAACGGCTCGAGCGGCCCCCAAGCACGGTGGAGAAAGTTCGGCCGCCCGGTATGCAGATCGCGCCGCGCCGGCATGCACGGCATCGAGCACACGTAGCTCTGATCAAACGTGGCGCTGCGTTCGGCCAGGCGCTGAAAGTTGGGTGCGTGCACCCAATCGCAGCCGTAGGGTGGCAGCATGTGGCGGTTGAGCGAGTCGAACATCACCATAATTGCTCTCATTAGCCCTTCCTCCACGCATCCGTTAATGCTCTACAAACGTCGCTCAATCGCGCGTATTGATTCCTTCGTCTATGCATTCGTACTCTTCTCGCATGGCGCGTACAGGTTTCCATATCGGGTATGGTTCGTCCATCTCAGTCCAGCAACCCATCAGACAAACCGCAAATGAAGCCGCCGTTATCCCAAATTAAAGATGGCATTGCCCACCTTCCCGGTAAAATAATCGATCACAATCCACAGGCCATTGCACAGCGCCTCGCCAAGGATCAGGCCTAAAAAAAAGTGTACGCTGCTCTGGTAGCGCGCCGCTCCGCCATAGCGCAGGATGGCCTTTTTCAACAGCCAGGCAATCGCCACGCTAAACCAAGCTTTATTCATCATAAAGTTGGCGCCGATGGGAAAGCCGATGGGATGCAGCGGCCACCACAGCAGATACTGACGCGCCCAGGTCAGCAGGAGCATCACCAGCGCACCGCCCGCCAAAAAGCTCATCCCCGACCAATCGACCCCCAGAGGCTCCAAATTTCGCACGGCGTTGTTGTAAATCGTCTCCGGCCCCCCGCGAAAGCGCCAGCCATCGAGGTTGATACCGCCGTATTTATAGGCCATGTGCATAACCATCCAACACGACCCCACCGCGCCAATGAAGATGGCCAACATGACTCCGCGAAAGACCAGACGCCTGCTGCGGCGGTCCATATCTTCGATGAGCTTGAGCCCGTTGGCGAGCATCGCCATTAGGAAAATGCGTATATCGGCCGCCCAGATATAGGCCATCGACAGGTTGAACACACTGCCGGCGCCAATCCACTGCGTGCCGATTCCCTGTATCACTAGATCAGGTGCAATCATCGGCGAGCGCACCGCGGCTAGCCCGGCCTCGGCGACCACGCGGCTAATGCCAATAAATACCAGCATGGCAACGGCGATAAAGAGCGCGGCCACCCACAGTGCCGTGCCCATTGCCCACAGCCAACCGATCATGACTAGCACGCCGCCGACCAAGCACAGCACGGCAGCGCGGTAGGACATAATTTCGTCGCTGTCGTCTACTTGGGGTGCCCGCCCGAGCGCTTTAGCAAAGACGTCGCGCAGGTGATCGCGACCCACCCACAGCCCCAGCAGCACCATCGCCAACAGGGCCCCTCCGCCCTGGTAGGCCAGCAGGGGCTGGTCGGCCACCCCATAAACAAATTTGCTCGTCGACTTGAGTCCAGCCAGCGCAATAAACTCGGCTTCTACCTTAGAGAGGAGATGAAAAATCCAAATGCCCGCCGCTACCTGCGTGCTTATGAGATAGGAAAAGCCAATCAGGGCAAAGCTGATGCGATACTGCAGTTGCTGCGATCCAAAGAAGTCGCCCATCCACACCAAGTTGACCATCGGCACGGAGGGATCGTAGCGGTGAAGCGCTGTGAGCGAGCCAAAAAACAGCGGAATGGAGACGCCACACCACAGCGCACCGCGGCGCAAAAAACCGTTAAACAGGCGGTTTTCCTCTTCGCCTGAGACCATAGCCAGCCCCACCTGAGTCAGCGGATAGGCCAGTCGCTCGCGCTCCATCCACTGACGGCGTAAGATAACGGCCGTCGCCACCATCGCAGCATAGAGCGCGAGTAGAAAGATCCCCCACCAACACAGCGGTTCGATCCAGTCGGCATACGATATGTCGGCGATGCCGCCCTCGTAAAAGCCCTTGCTCTGCTGCCCGTCGTCAAAGAGCACGCGCTCCGAGCGGAGCGGCAGCAGCTTTTCTATCCACTTGTTTTCGGGGGTGGCGTAATAAAAGAATGCGGTAATCGTCGGCAGCAGCTGTTGGGTCATGCCCATCGTACACAGCGAAGAGACTACCATCAGCATAGCGTAGACGAGCACGAGTTCCGCCCGGTTGAGTGCCAGGCTCAATCCGCGCGCCGACAGCGGAACGCTCAACCACAGCGAAACTACCAAGAAAGCGACTAGCCAGAAGCCGGGCTTGTATATGTCTACGGCACCTATACTGAAGTAGTGACTGAAGGTAGCTAACGTCGCGATGGAAGCCGTGCCAACGCACAGCAGGCCGCTGCGCGCGACCCATTTAAAGAGCACATTGATCAGCCCGATGAGCACGAAAAAAATAAAGATGGCGCCGGGCGTATTAAAATCGAAGGACATATTGCTCGCGCGCATGGCCATATTGGCGTAGGGCGAACCGATGGCCAGTAAGAAGCTCAGGAAAGAGCCCACCCAAAAACCGCGCATCGACAGCCCCGAACGCACGCCACTGCCGGCCAACGTGGCCTCTTGGCGACTGGCTAAATACGCATCGTAAACGGGTGGAATCCGCCTCTTCACAATACTCCTTGGCGCAGTAAATAGATGCTACTTACCAGTGCTTCTGTTCGATGATGGTGCCGTCGCGCTCGACGCGCAGCGTGCTCTGACCGGGACCTTGGCTGCCGGGAAAGGCGTCGTACCAAATCGTATACCAGCGCGTTTGGTCCAACGGATGACCGGCCGGCGCGAGCGCGTAGCCGCGGCGAAACTGCCGCACCGCAGCTGGAGGCACGCCGAAGGCGCGACCAATCGCACTGACGTCAACGACGGGCAGTTCATCTACCGAGATGGTGCGCAGCGGCTCAACACACGTTTCCATCTGCATCATCTCGTGCACCAACAGCCGCTGACCGGCGCGCGACCGGTCCATGCCGTCACCCCATACGGCGGCGTGGACCAACGATGCGGCCAACAGCCAACCCAGCGCACTCAGCGCGAAGATGCGCCCCGTTCCATGCGATATCCGCCGCATCACATCACGCCTCGGCATATACCCGCTCGCGCAGCGCCTGCAAATAGGCCAGCGTCTTGGCCGTCTCGCGCCCAAAGTTAAGATCGCCGCCGTCCGTGCTGACCCACGCGCAGGCACACGATACCCCACCCGTATAGCCAACGTCGCGCAGAATGCGAAACAGGCGTTCGTAAAGGGCCTCACGATCCCCCGTACCCGGCTGTCCGGCGCCCTCGGCAATGTGGACGTGCGTACACCATTCGGGCTCTATCGCGATATCTTCCAGAGGCTGATTTAGCTTGAGAAAGTAGTTGAGGTCGGCCATAACCTTGATAGACGGACGGTTTACGCTCTTAGCAAACTCAATGCTCTCCAAATAACGGGGAAAGAGCGTAGTCAAATCGGAAAAGGCCTCTAGCGCCACGGTGATATCGTGCGCTTCGGCATGGTCCGCCATTAAGTGGCAAAAACGCTGTGCCTGCTCGGTGGCCTCTTCCTTGGAAAAACCCTCGGGAACCGCAAAAAAACCGCCGTATATGCCGGCCACGCGCACGCCGACTTCAGCCAGACGACGAAAGGCGCGCCCCGTCCAAAACGCTAGCTGCTCCCAGTCTACGTCTGGACCAACTGCTTTGAGACCCCAAAACTGTAGAAAGTGACTAGCCACGCGCACGGGCGGCAGCCCCCATGCCGCAATCTCGGCCTTTTTAGCCGCCCAATTGGCTTCGCTCTCAAAAGGCATGACCTGAAGAGCCACGGGGATCTCGCACATATCCCACGCCGCACCAATTTCTCCGGGTGGCCTGATGTCGGGTTTATCACCAAACAGAATGCACAGTTTAAACGGGTCTGCCACAGCCTCCTCCTCTGTTTGTCGTACATAACAATGGCGCGACGATCGCCGCGCAGACAGCAAGATAGCACCCCCATCGAGAATCTTCAAGGAGTCCTTCTCCTCAGCGGCAGACCAGCACCAGTTGGCGTTCAATAAACGCCGATTCATCTGCATACAAGACGTGTAATCGTGCGCAGCTCGCAGCGTACATTTTGATAGATAGAGACGCTGTAACTACAAAAAATGTGGTTCCCTATAAACCCGTTTTCGTTTACCTTAACGGACGGATAGTCTAATAAAACAGCGAGGAATTCATGAATCAAAACGCGGGCATCCTACTAGAAGCCGGAACGAACGAACTCGAGGTACTCGAACTCTTGATCAGCGGCCAGGTCTTCGGCGTCAACGTGCTCAAAATAAAACAGATCATTTCGTACGATCCGGAAAAAGTCGCAACGCTGCACGCGCCCGAAATCCACCCCGCTATTAAAGGCACGTTTCTCTTTCACGACGTGCCAATCCTATTAACCGACCTCAACTGTTACCTGTTTCCCGAGCGAGAACGCATCGTAAATTCGGCGCCTCAAGTCGTCGTCGTATGTGAGTTCAACAACGCCCAGCAGGGTTTTCTCATCGATGCGGTCGACCGGATTTTTCGCTGCAGTTGGGACCAAATCCAAGCGCCGACTTCGATCATCGCCGGAAGCGATGCCATGGTCACAGGCATCGTACACTCAGAGGGCCACGATGTGCTGCTCATCGACTTCGAGGCCATTATCGATGATATCAGCGGAGGAAATACGCTAAAAGACGTAGATGAAAACGGCAGTAGACTAAGCCCGGAAGATTTATCTCAGCGAAGCCGGCTCAGCATCCTACTGGCAGATGATTCGCACCTAGTGCGCGAACAGGCCGAACACCTAATGCGGCAAGCCGGATTTTCTAATCTGGTTATTTGCGACGATGGCGCCAAGGCATTTGCGGCCATTCAGTCGAGAGGTGACAGTCCGTTTGACGTCATCATTTCCGACATAGAAATGCCGCAGTTAGACGGACTTACACTGTGTCGCAGAGTCAAAGAAAACAAGCTATCGTCCAAGGTCGTCATCCTTTCTTCGATGATCTCCGAACAGGTGGCGACCAAGTGCCAACAGGTGGGAGCCGATGCCTTTTTATCAAAAGAGCAAATCCGCGAATTGCCCGAGCTAGTTATTGCACAGGTAGTGGATAGCTAGCCGCTACATAACACAGTGCTACACACGGGGACGGCATCTGCGAAAAGCAGACACCGTCCCCCTTTTTTGTGCTCGCTCTACCGCGGGCGAATAGCCGGTTGCACGGTACAGGTAGGACAGGCGCTGCGCAGCTGCTCGCGCCGCACTTTCCACAGATCGTGCGCACGCACTAGCTCAGCGCTGGCCTGACCAACCGTGCCGCGCCGCTGCAGTTGGCGGCGATCAAGCGCCTGCTCGAGTCGATCAATCGACACCGGACAGCCTCCCTGACGAAAGGCCAAGCCGGGTACCGTGCGCACCGCGCCATTCACGTCTACGATGCGATCTTCGTTGGCAAAGGAGTCGATGCAGCCGCAGGGCACGGAGAGCTCTGCCACGTGATAGGCCGTAGATGTCCAGTGCGTCGTTCCCAGCGCCAGGATATATCCCTCGCCGTGCACGAGCTTACCAATTGGACTGCGCGCATCCCAAATACCCACTTCGAGGTGCTCACCACAGTAGTGGGCCGCGCGGGGCCCAACAGCTGCTACGGCATGTGTCGGATGCACGCTGCGCTCGGCCTCGGGCAGCCGCCACAGCGCGTCGGGAATGGCCCCATTGGTCGTCGGGGTCGTCATCGGATTGAACACAGCCGCGGCGCGGTGATTAAACGAAGGCATGAGCAGGGTGCCGCGTGCACCAATCGCTTCGCGCAGCGCGTCGACCACCGTTTCAGCCCCGCCGCGGACCCGCCCAATCGCACTCAGCGAAGAGTGGACCATTACGTCCATACCGCGCTCTAACCCGAGGGCACGCAGATCGTGCACCAGCTGCGCTTTGCTCAGTAGTTGACGCGGATCGAGCAGTTCGACGTAGCCCAGCTCGGCATGGGCGGCAAAGTAGTCTATAGCCCGGTTGATATCCACGGATCGACCGCGCAGGCGGCCACCGCCAACGCTGGCGGTCTCCTCGCACTCTACGCGCTCGACAATTTCGGCGATGCTGCGCGTGCCGTCGGCCCAAAAAAGCGCCCAGGGCGGTAAACCGGCGGCACTGATGCGGCGCGCCAAGTCGCGCGGCATATTCTCCGTCGTCGGTGACAGCAGGGCCGTGCGCCGCGGTATCTGGCGCGCCGCCGGCGGTAGCGTTGCCGTACGCGCCCTGCCCTGCTGTTGGGGGGCAAGATCGGCCACGGCCCGCTCGGCCTCACCCAGCTCACCCAATATTTGTCGGCGCGGTCCGCCCCACAGCCAGCGCTGCAAACGCCGATTGCCTTCGGCGTGTACGTCGCGCAAATAAGCAGCCTCTTTGTCCGATGTCACCTTAGTCATCTGCTGCGTAAAGTGCGCTCGTTCCATGCGGCCGATTTCACCCACTTCGACGCTGCCCATATCGGCCAGATAGTAGAGATAGGCCGCCATGGAGACCGCACAGGTTTCTAGGCCGCTTGCGCTGAGTAGAGAGCGCTGATCGGCCGAGGAATGATAGGCGTCAAAGCCGCTGCCAGAGCGCTTGTGGTGAGTCGTTATCCACGGACAGGGAAACCCGTATTGCGGATCGCCGATCAGCGTGTCCGAAGTCGAAACAAAGGGTTCCAGGTGCAGCCCGTAGCCGGGGTTGTGCAGCCGCAGTGCAGACCGCAGCACAGACATTCCAAGTCGATCGACAAACGAAGCCGACATCGGAATCGTGGCATGCCACTCCAAGCGACCATCGCAGTGAGCCGGTTGGAGTCCCAGCGTATCGATACACACCCCCGCCAACGGCGTCTGCAGTCGGCGCGTCTTTTCCAAGTAGCCAAAAAAACCGTAGCACTCATAGGCATTGAGCAAGCGAATACTGCGCCGCGGGCGCGCCAGCTGCCCCTTGGCAATCATACCCTCCAAGATGCGAGCAATCTCCAAGGTCAGCGCAACGCCCGATGCGTTGTCCACCGCGCCCGGCTCGGCGCTGTGGGCGATGGCCCATACTTCGTCCTGGGGATCATCGGCGCCGCGCACGATACCGCTGACCACGTCGTGATGTCCGACGTACTTTCGTATATCCGCCTGGAGCAGCAGCTGCAGCGATCCGTGTTTTTGCAGCTGATGACGCAGGGCCGCTCCCTGCTGCTGGGAAAGCACAAAGCCCACCAAGCGCGCCGTGGCGTGTCCCATGGGAACAGCGCCCCAGCCAAACTTGATCCAGGCCAGAGCGCGCGGGTAGTTGGGAACCGGCCGATCGGAAATAACGCCTACGGCACCGCGATCGGCCAACAGTTCCAACAGTCCGCGCGGATCCAGCTGCGTCAAGACAACGCGGTTTCGCAGGCGCCCCGGAGGCAGGCGTTCAATCTCGGCAAGGCTGTCGAGGACGACGAGTTCGGCGCGCAGCCCTTCGACCGGCGTAGCGGCACTCCACTGAATGACGTGCCAAGGGTTTTTTTCGTAATCCAGTATGCGCTGGTTTATGGGATGGATTATATCGACGGTGGCGCTGCGGACCTGAGCCGCTTCTTGGATCACCCAGCGACCGCTACCGATCTGTCCACCGGTCGCAATCGACTCCACTTCGACCTCGGCACCGGCTGCTTCGTAATAGCGCACTAGCTTTTCAGTCGTGCGATGAAAGTGATCAAAGGAATTCCAGCGATCGCTCTCGACAATGTCGTCCACCTGATTGAGCATGCGGCGACCGCTGCTGTGCTTGAGCATCAGCGGCAGCGCAGTCCGACACAACGTAGCGAGCGATTTGGGCGTTGGCACCGCCATATACGCCTCCCATGTAAAGGGTGTATAGCCGATAAATTTTAGCGTCAGAGTTCGTCGGGCAAGATCAGCTCAATGCCCAGCAGCAGGCTGCTCCACGACTTGCCGTGTCCGTCTAAATTGAGCGAAGTGTTGACCCCGCCCTCTAGCGCATCGCACAGAACAAAATTAAAACCGCCGATATGCGGCAAGTCGTAGCGGTCTATTTTTCCCTGCACCAAGCCGCCCAACGCCTGAGCAACACGGACTGGGGTGAGCTGTTGAGCAACGAGTTGGTAGTGTGCTGGATCATAGACAAAGAGCCCGATATTCGAGCAATTCCCCTTGTCGCCGGCCCGCGCATGGGCTAGCGTCTGTAGTTGCACGCGCCGGCTCATGCGACGAGCATCTCCCACTCGGGCCGCACGTGCTGTCGGGAGATCGAAGCCGAATAGGTGGCAATGGCGGCGTGAACTGCTCCGCGATAGCCGCCACCGCCGGCCGGCCCGCAGCACAGCAGCGACTCAACCTCCCACAGCAGCATCTCCGCCTCATCGCGCAATCCGCTGCGCAGCGCACAGTGCAGGCGCACGTCCAGACCAGCAGTCGGATAGTTCATCGCGGTGGCGTGCAGCGAGGAGGCACCGATCACATCGATGCGCAGCGGCCCCTCCATACCGTGCACCTGACGCATGCGCTCTTCGACGATAGCCGCCGCCAGTTCGGCTCGCGCTAGCGCACCGGGACCGGCATAGGACAGCCCCGCTTCGGCGTGGAACCCACCGTCAAATGCCAGCGTCGCCTTGAGCTCTGGCGGACGCTCTGTCCCTGTGGCCCCGCCGACGAACACGCGGTCGGAGCCTTCTTGCCGCAGCACAACCGAAGAAAAGTCAGCCGTTACATCGGGGGTCTCATAGCGAGCGGGATCGTGAATCTCGTACAAGAGCTGTTCCTTTACCGTGCGCACGTCGACCAACCCACCCGCGTCGGCGAGCTTGGACAGCGTTCCGCTTCCGTCGCTCTGTATGTCGGCAAATGGAAACCCCAGATAGGCCAATCCGGCAACGTCTTTGTAGCCCGGATCGGCAAAGTAGCCACCCGTAACTTGACCGGCGCACTCGAGCAGGTGAGCCATGGCCGTACCCGCACCCAGCACAGCCCAATCGTCCTCGGCCCAGCCAAAGCGATGGCGCATCGGTGCGAGAAAGAGCGCCGGATCCGACACCCGACCGGCAATTACGACGTCGGCGCCTTCACTGAGCGCCGGCAGCAGCGCCTCGCTGCCCAAATAGGCATTGGCGCAGATGAGAGCACCCTTATCACCGGCGATGCCCCCCTCCCACAGCGGCGTATCGGCCGCGATCCGTTCGCTGACCTCATCGCCCGATACCACGGCCACTTTTAGTCCAGTCAGCCCTAGGTCGCGCGCCACGCCGATAGCTGCTCGCCCCGCGGCCGAAGGGTTCGCTGCGCCCATATTGGTCAGCACGCAGATGCCCTGGCGCCTACAGGAAGACAGGACGGCACGCAGGCGGCGCTCGAGCAGCGCGTTGTAGCCGTGCTGCGGATTGAGGCGACGCTGAGCCATACTCTGGGCTAAAGTGCGTTCCCCCAAACACTCAAAGACCAACGCATCCAGCCGTCCCCGCTCGACCAAGTCGACGGCCGGGTCGAGTCGATCGGCTGAAAATCCCGCCCCAGCCCCTATGCGCAGTGCCTCGCCGGGAACCATATCAAAGCGCCCACGAATCGTCTTCCAACGCACCACCCAACGTTTCCCACTCGTTCCACAGCGCCTGCGAAGCAGCCTCTAGCGCGGCGTACTCAACGCCCAACTGCTGGACTTGATCCACGTCCTGCTTTTCTCCCGCTCGGCCGATGCGCTCGCTCAGTTCGGCCATCTGCTCTTCGAGCGCAGCGATTTCCTCCTCTACTTCGCCCTGGCGTACCTCCATCTTTTCCCGCTGCTTGCGCTCGCGCCGCGCCTCGCGCTGTGCTTCGCGCTGGTCCTGACGGCGCTCGCCAATTGCAAGTACAGCCGCTTCCTGTCGCGCGCTACGCCAGTCTACATAGGCCTGCCAGCCACCTTCTAGCACGTGGAGCACACCGTCCTCAATCGCCCACACGTGGGTCGCCAACGCCTCGACCAGATAGCGGTCGTGGCTGACGAGAAGAAAGGTGCCGTCAAAGTGGCGCAGCACGTCTTCCAACACTTCCTGCGACGCGATGTCCAGGTGATTGGTCGGCTCGTCAAGCACCAGCACGTTGACCTCCAGCATCGCTAGACGCGCCAGCGCCACGCGACTGCGCTGACCGCCACTCAGCTCATCAATTAGCTTGAACGCGTCGTCCCCCCTAAACAGGAAGCTGCCCAGCAGCGAGCGAACCTGTTCGGCCGGTACCTGCGGCTTTACCTGGCGCACCGCACTCAGCACATCCTGCAGCGGATCAAAATAGTCGTGGGCCTGTGACAGATACCCCAGTTCCACGTTGGCACCGTGCTTTATCGCACCCCCGACCACCGGCAGTTCACCGAGTATACTGCGCACTAGGGTCGTCTTTCCCGCCCCGTTGGGACCGACGATGGCCACGCGCATGCCGCGGCGCAGCTCCATATCCGGCACGTTGACGAGCAGCTCGTCATAGCCAATGCCCACGTCGGCAAAACTTAGTACGATATCGCCGCTGCGCTTGGGCGGGTTTAGACGCACGCGAATATGGTCGGCACGCTGCGGTTTTTCTATCGCTTCATCGCGCAAAAAGCGCTGCAGCCTCGTGCGGCGTCCCTGCGCCTCCTTCGTGCGCTGACCTGCGATATGACGGCGAATAAAATCTTCCGTTTTCTCTATAAACTCGCGCTGTTCATTGAACTGTTTCAATCGGAAATCGTAGCGCTCTTCGCGCTGGCGCACGTAGTGGCTGTAGTTGCCGCGATAGGCCTCCAACACGCCAAACGCCATTTCCCAAGTGCGGTCCGTCGTGGCATCTAGAAAATAGCGGTCGTGCGAAACGACTACGAGCGCGCCGCCAAAGGTCTGCAGAAAACTCTCCAGCCATTCAACGGCGTACACGTCGAGGTGGTTGGTCGGTTCGTCGAGCAGGAGTAGATCGGGGGCGTCCAGCAGCAGACGCGCCAAGAGCGAGCGCGTTTTCTGGCCGCCGCTGAGCTGCTCGAGCGGCTGGTCATATTCGTCTTCGGCAAATCCCAGCCCCGTCAATACCGTGCGGATGCGCGTCTCATAGGTATAGCCATCAAGGCGCTCAAACTCCGCCTGCAGCGCGCTGTACTGCTTGAGAGTCTCCTCATCGTCGAGATGGGCAGAGAGTGCTTCGAGCTCCGATTCCATGCGGAGCACATCGGCAAATACGTCGAGCATAGCCTGCCACAGATTCTTGCCGGGCAGCACGGGCGGGTCTTGGGGAAGATATCCTAGGCGCAGCCCGCTCTTGTAGTCTATCCGCCCTACAGTTGGCTCGTCGACAGCGGCCAGCAGGCGCAGCAGCGTCGTTTTACCTTCGCCGTTGGGACCGACCAAACCGATTCGATCGCCGTGCTCTATACTGAAGCGCAGATTCTTAAAGACGTCGAAGTCGCCGTAGGAACGACCGACGTTATTTCCCGTAACAATCGACATGTATCTCGCATTCGTTTTGTTTTCTAAAAAAGGCTACCCATGCTAAAAAAACAAACCGCTCCCCCACACCGTAACCCCTTGCAATAGTCGATGGCAACGCCGTTACTTTTCCCACAGTATACCCGCCGTTGAATACATTGAACTCCACCTTTTACACAACCGAGGCCTTCCCTCTATGCACGGCGTTGTCATTGATATCGAACCCACCCTCCGCGCACACCGCAGCCAACTCCACACCCAACACATCCTCATCGCACAGGGCGCACTCACCTCGACCGGAGCACTGCTGAACAACGCCCTGCCCGATGGCCGCTGGCACCTAGTCGCCGACGCGCGAACCTGGGCGCAGGCCGGTCCCGCCCTCGTCGCTCAGCTGACGACAGCCAACAGACCCTATACCTGCCACGTCTTTGCAGAGGATCACGTAGCCCCGACCGCAGAGAACGCGCACGCGCTTCAGGCGGCCTTCGGCAAATCGAGCGCAGCCCTTGCAGTAGGTGCGGGCACGATCAACGACCTGGTCAAGATGGCGAGTCATCGCGCCGGCATTCCCTATGCCGTCGTAGCCACAGCCCCGTCGATGAACGGCTATACCTCGGCGATCGCCGCGCTGCTAGAAAACGGCGTAAAAACGACGCTCCCCTGCACGCCGCCCGCCGCAGTGCTAGCCGACATCGACCTGCTAGCCGCAGCCCCGTACCGAATGCTGACGGCCGGTTTTGGCGACCTGCTATCCAAACCCGTCAGCCAGGCGGACTGGCTGCTGGCCCATCACCTCGTCGACGCGCCTTATGCACCGCAGGCAGCACAGCTTATCGAAGCTAGTGCCGCCCTGATCGAGGACATTGGGCCAGCGCTCTCTCGGCGCGAACCCCAGGCCGTGGGCCAGCTCATGGGCAGCCTACTGCTGTCTGGCTTTTCCATGGCCGTAGCCGGCACGTCGGCTCCCTCTAGCGGCGGCGAACATCTCATCAGTCACTACTTAGACATGACGCACTACGCCTGGGGCCAGCCCAATGACCTGCACGGTTGCCAAGTGGGCGTCGCTACGCGAACAACTGCCGCCCTGTACGAAGGGCTGCTCGCGCTCAATCCCGCGCACATCGACTGCGCTAATCGAGCGGCGACCCACCTAAATTGGGCAACCTATCGCCGTGCGATTGCCGCTCGCTTTGGCGATTTAACCCCAGCCATACTACCTCATGCCGAACGCGGCTATCCCGATCCAGACCAGCTACACCACAGGCTACAGCGTCTCAAAGATCGCTGGGAGACACTGACCTGCGCCCTCCGGTCTACGCTAAGACCCGCGGCACAGATCGCAGCCCAGCTCGAATCGGCGCAGGCGCCGAAGACCTTTGATCAGCTCGGGGTAACGCCGGGCCGCGCGCGACGTGCGATCCTACACAGCAAAGATATTCGCGCGCGCTACACGATCTTACACCTGTTAGACGAATTGGGCGTGCTGCAGCCGTGGACGGACCGAGCGCTACACAGGCACGCGCTGCTGTGGTAAGATCGAACGAAGTATTAAGAGCGGGGTTCCGTCGCCCAAAGCCCTAGTACCGCCAGCGGAACGCACAGCGCGGCACAGGCCCAAAGTGCGGGAGCAAAAGACCCAAAGACGTCGTGGCCAACGCCTAGGATAAAGGGCCCCACCCCCGAGGCGGCAACGCCAATAGTCGAAACGGAACCGCGGATCTTGCCCAGATGAGCGCGCCCGTAATAGCGCGGCCAGATGGTCTCACTGACGGACATCAGCAGCCCGCTGCCCAGCGCAAAAATCACCGCATAGACGTAAGGCAACTGGGGAGCCGGCACCGCGTTGAGCGCGGCTAGACCAAGTCCCTGAAAGATCATAGAAACGGCCATCAATCCGTTGAGGGCGATCCGATCAGCCAAGATCCCCCCCACCAAGCGCGCACCGGCAATAACAGCGGCATAGAGCGAAAACATCACGGCCACCGGGCCGGCACCCAATGCGCGTTCGGCAAAGATCGACACGATGTGGAATTGGGCGCCCGTCCCGCTCATCGACCACGACGACATACAGGCCACGGCAATCCAGTAGCTGCGCGTGCGCAGCACTTGATCCATGCGCAGATCTCGGCCGATCTGCTCCGACTCCTCTCTGCGCATATTGGTCGCCCCCCCGTCGAGCTCTTGCCCCATATCTTCCGGACGGTCGCGAAAGACGAATGCCACCAGCGGCAATAGCAGTATCCATATACCCAGCCCGAAGACCTCATACGCACCGCGCCAGCCGTAGGCGTCAATCAGCATAAAGCCCAACGCGGGCACCCCGCCGACGGCGGCCGCCATGCCAATATTTGACAGTCCGCTGGCAAAGCCCAGGCGGCGCTCAAACCACATCGCCAGCGCATTGCGCGCCAGCATGCTCATCGAGCCCTGACCGAGAAAACGCAAAAAGAAAAAAATGGCAAAGAGCGAAGCCCAACCCGACACGTAACGCATCCCCATACAGGTCAGACCAAAGAGAATGACCACGCCGATCAGCACGCGCCGCGGACCGTGTCGATCCATCAGCGCACCCACCCAGAACAGCGGCAACGACGCCAGCATCGTGCCAAGCATGTAAGCGCCGCTCAGCTCAGAGCTCGACAGTCCGAGGGACTCCTGTATGTAGGGATTGAAGACCGATACGCCGAAGGTCTGCCCCGGCGACGTGCAGATCGACACCAGCATAACGGCTGGCAGCATCACCCACCCATAGAAGAAGGGCAGGCGGCTCATCTGACCACCTGCCCCATCGCGATATCGCTATACACTCCGATTACCCCTTTACCGCTCCCGCCGTAAGCCCGCTAATAAACTCTTTTTGCAGCAAGAAAAATAGCAGCACAACAGGCAGGACGGCAAGGAGAGTGCCCGCCATCATCGCACCGTATTCCTGCGCATAGAGACCGACCATTTGGTTGAGACCGATGGGCAGCGTAAAGCGCTCCTGACTGTGGAGGACAATCTGCGGCCAAAGGAAATTATTCCACGAGCCCATAAAGGCGATCAGGCAAAAGGCCCCGATCATCGGCCGCTGTACGGGCAGCACCACGTCCCAGTACAGACGCAGCTCCGTGCAGCCGTCAATCCGACCGGCCTGCAGCAGATCGTCGGGCAGATCGAGCATCGACTGGCGAAAGAGGAACATACCGAAAACGCTCACCGCGCCTGGTATGATCAATCCCCAGTACGAATCGACCAGCCCCATGGCGTAAATCAGCTCGTACATCGGCGCCAACATCACCTGAGCCGGTATCATCATCGTCGTCAGCATGAGCACCATGATGACGCGCTTGCCCCGAAACTCGTACTTGGCGAGAGCAAAGCCACCCAGCGACGAGAAAAACAGCTGCACGAGCACCGTCGCGCCAGAGACAAAAAAGCTGTTTACCATAAAGCGCACGTAGGGTATCTGCTCAAATAGCTGGCGGAAGTTATACAGGGAAAAGCGCGACGGCGGCGCAAAAAATAGATAGTGGAACAGGTCGTCGGGGCCTTTGATCGTGGCGGCTATCAGCCAGACCATCGGCGTCAGCATAACGACGGCAGACAGGACGAGCGCGACGTGGAGCAAGGAGCGATTCCAGTTCATATCAGTCCTCCTTTTTCCAGGTGCCGGTCAGGCGCATTTGCACCAGCGAAATGATGAGCACACCCATCGTCAGCGTCCAACCTATGGCCGAGGCATAGCCAAGATCGCCAGAGATAAACCCGTTTTGAAAGAGATACATAACGACAGTCAGCCCCGCGTTATCCGGCCCAGCCGTATTGCCCAACATCACATAGGGCAGTTCAAAGAGCTGAAACGAACCGATGGTGCTGAGCACGGTGACAAATACGGCCACTGAGCGTATACCGGGCAGCGTGATGTGCACAAACTGCCGGAACGGCCCGGCCCCATCGACCTGAGCCGCTTCGTAGAGCTCTTTATCGACCGCCTGCAGCGCGGCCAGAAAGTAGATCATATTGAAGCCGACATACATCCACAGCGACGTCAGCACCAGCGCCGGCATCACCAATTCGGGACTGCCCAGCCATTTGGTGTCGATCGGCGTGCCCACCAGCGCGTGCATAACGCGGTTGAGCAGCCCAAACTTGGGTATGAAGACCACCGAAAACAGCACCGCGACAAATACCTGCCCAACGAGGTGCGGCGAGAAAAAACCAAAGCGAAAAAAATTGCGCCCGCGCACCAAACGACTGTTGAGCAGCAGCGCCAGACCCAGGCTGAGCGGCAGCTGCAAAAAGACCGAACTCAGCGCGTATTGGCAGGTATTTAACACAGCTCGATGAAATGCCGGATCGCTCCACAGAAAAACGAAATTATCCCAGCCGACAAAAATCTGCGATTTGGGACCGTTGGTAATGTAGAACGACAGCGACAGGCTCTTGACGATCGGATAGAGCGTGAATGTCAGAAACAGCAGAACGAACGGCGCGACAAAAAGATAGGGCGCATAGCGGTGCTGCAGGCGAAACAAGAGGGCGTTCAATAGGGATTCCTCCGAATGTAGCGGCGCACCTCTTCGGCAGCAGCACTCAGGCGCGCCCGCGCAAAGTCCTCAAAGCCCTCCTCGCCGTGTTCGCGATAATAGGCGGCGCAGGAAGATACGACGCCGGCCATCTTGCTCTTAGCCGTTTCGATAAACGGGCTGGCATACTGCGGCGGCACGTCGTCGGCGAGATCGGCATAGATGCGGCCCAGCTTTTGCCCCGACCAATAGGGACGCGGCTCGTCAAAAGCTGGATGCTCCCAGGCGTCTTTCAACGGCGGCAAGATATTGGTCTCGCGAAAGCGCTCTGCCAGTTCGGCTTTGTTGAAGTACATGTGCTCGGCAACCTGCCAGGCCAGCTCTGGATCGGGACAGGCTTTGGTAATACCCAGCATAGTCCCCCCCCACGTGCTCGTGCGCCGTCCTCCCACCTCGACGGCCGGCAGCGGCAGCAGCGCCATTTTGCCCCCCATGCGCGGAATATCGGTTTCGGTGCCCTTGCTGCGCCAGTCCGGACAGATAAACGAGAGAAAGTATCCGCTCTCGACGGCTTGGGTAAATAGGCGACTCGAACCCAGATCGGAGCCAATGCGCTCGGGTCCGGCCACTAGCGGGATAAAGAATAGCAGCGTTTCCAACGCCACCTCATTGTCCATGATAAGCTCGCCCTCAGCGTCGAAATAACCGCCGTCACGCTGAAAGAGAAACATCTCAAAATGACCGGCGTTATTGTCCGACAATTCGATCATGTAGCGCTCACCCGGCACGCTAACCTGGCGGCCTATGCGCACGAAATCGTCCCAGGTCTCGATTTGCGAAACGTCAATACCCAGCTCCTCAAAGAGATCGCGCCGGTATGCCAAGACGACCGGATGAACGTCGTGCGGCAGACCGTAGATGCGCCCGCGGTTGCGGTAGGGCGCAAAGCGGGTTTGCACGATGCGATCGTAATAGCCCGTTCGCTGCAGGATCGGCATCAAGTCTATAAACCCCACGTCCTCGGTCGGTCCGCGAAAAAAAGAGCCTGCACGACTGATCTCGACCTCAACCAAATCGGGCACGTCTAGATCTGCCCAAAACGCGGCGCGCAGCCGGCTATTGACCGCATCTCCATGCACCAACTGCACCTCGAGCCGAGTCCCCGGGTGCGCGGCCTCAAACGAGGGAATGGCCTTCTGGTAGGGCGTGGCATGGTTGCTGGCAAACGTCCACAGGCGCAGCGTGGCCTGCGACTTTTCTATCGGATGAAACAGCAGGTATAGCCCAGAAACCACGGTGACAGCCAATATCAGCGCTGGCGCCTTTCCAAAGGGCAACCCACCTGCAAATAAACGATCCAACATGCACATTCTCCGGCGAGTTTTGCACGACTATAGTAGCGAATAATCGGCGAAAGACCAACCGCTTGAACTCGCCGTACACAGCACAACCATCCGACTTACAGCCGACTATTTCCGCCCTTTATAAAGCACACTAAAAAAACTATCTTATCCTCCTATTGGAGCGATAAAGAGAGTCCATCATGAACGATTCGCCACAGACACTCGAGCTGCACGTCGGCAGCGCGGCAGGCGCTTTTGCCACCCTAGAAGCGGCGCGCGACCACCTGCGCGCATGCCGCGGGATGACCGAGCGGGCGCAGCCCGTGCGCGTCGTCGTCGATAGCGCAACGATCTGTCGGTCGCAGTCCTTTGTGCTCGGACCGGAAGATTCCGGCACCGCCGCAGCGCCCGTCGTCTACTGCGCGGCCCAGACGGGCGACACGCGCCTGATCGGCGGCCTGCTCTTATCCGACTTAGCCCCCATCCGCGATCCAGCGGTGATTGCGCGCCTGCCCGCACCGGCCAGAGATCACGTGCTGCAGGCCGACCTAGGCGCCCTCGGCGTCGAGGATATGGGCGGGCTGTCTTCGCGCGGCTTTAGCCGACCTATCATCCCATCGCACACGGAGCTGTTTTACGACGGCCGGCGCATGCAGCTGGCGCGTTGGCCCAGCCAAGGCTGGGTTCACATCGACCGTCCCGCTCAGCCCGGAGACGACGAACACGGCGGTCAGCTCGGCGAACTAACCGCTGGCTTTTATTTTAATGATCCCCACGTCGACAGCTGGGCAAGCCTAAACGACGTGTGGATGCACGGCTATTGGGGGTGGGACTGGGCCAATTCATACGAGGCGATTGCTTCGCGCGACGCGGCGAGCGGCCTTGTCCGCACGCATCCTCCGCACGGCCTCTACGGCTTCCGCAGCGGAGCGCGTTTCTATTTTCTCAACGCACTGGAGGCACTCGCACAGCCCGGCGACTACTACCTCGACATCGCGAATGGAATGCTCTACTTCTGGCCTCCTGAATCCCTCAAATCGGAGGTCGCCGTATCGCTGATCGAAGAGCCCCTGCTGCACATAGAAGGCGCGCAGCACATCCGCTTTGAAGGTTTTTGCTTGGAATACGGACGCGGCAGCGGCGTGCAGATTACCGACTGCGAGCACGTAGTTGTAGCCGAGTGCACCGTGCGCAACATCGGCAATCACGGCATCGTCATAGAGGGAGGTCAGCGCTGCGAAGTAGCAGCCTGCGACGTGCATCACTGCGGCGACTCCGGTATCATCCTATCGGGCGGCGACCGAGCAACGCTCCAAGCTAGCCGCCATCGAGCCATCGACAACCACGTCCACCATATGGGCGAGTGGTCGCGCTGCTACCAACCCGGCATTCGCGTCAGCGGCGTCGGCCAGCGGCTGGAACACAACCTAATTCACGACGGACCACATAACGGCATCTTGCTCAGCGGCAACGAGCACGTCATCGAGTACAACCACGTCCATCACGTGTGCCAGGAGAGCGGCGACGTCGGCGCGTTTTACATGGGGCGGGACTGGACCGAATGCGGCAACGTCATTCGCCACAATTTTTTCCACCATACTCAGGGCGTCGGCATGGGATCGATGGCAGTCTACCTCGACGACTGCGCATCGTCAACGACGATATTTGGCAATATATTCTATGAGTGCACGCGCGCTGTATTCATTGGCGGGGGGCGCAACAACCGCGTCGAGAACAACATCTTTATTGACTGCGAACCGGCCGTGCAGCTCGACGGACGCGGCCTCGACGTCAACCCCGTTTGGCAGGGCATGGTGCATCGCACGATGAAAGAGCGCCTTGACGCGGTGGCCCACCACCATCCGCCCTACAGCACGCGCTACCCAGACCTGCGCCAGCTCGACCCTTACTATGCCGAAGGGACTGGCATTCCCCCCGAGGGCAACTTGATCGTGCGCAATATCTGCTGTGGTTCGTGGCTCGACATTGGCTGGCATGCCGAGCCCAAGCTGGTGGCCGTGCAGAACAACATGGTAAACGAGGACCCGCTATTCGTAGACGCAGAAGGCATGGACTTTCAGCTCCGCGTGGATTCACCCGCCTACGAAATCGGCTTTAAACAAATTCCCGTGGACAAGATCGGACCTCGGCGAACACTCTCTAACGGATTGGTTACAGATGGCAACAGAAAACGAACATAGCTCTGACGCAGAACAGACCGTTACGGGAGGTCAGCCCGCCGATACCAGCGCGCTGACCGACGCCAGGTACCGAGACCTCATTGAAGGCTCGTCCGACTTTATATATGTGCTCGATAAGGACGGCCACTTCATCTTCGCCAATCGCGAGGTCGAACACCTGCTCGGCTACAAGCCGGAAGAAGTTATAGGCCGGCACTTTTCCGAGGTGATGCACCAGGAGGACGTCGAATCAGTCGGCCACGCTTTTGCCGAGCGCCGCACGGGCGATCGCGCTACCGACCGCCTCGAGGTGCGCCTCAAATCGCGCAGCGGCGTTATGCGTGACGTAGAGATGGACATCCGCCACTTTTCACTCAGCGCTACCGGCATATACCAAAAGGATCACTTTATCGGCACGCACGGCGTGGCCCGCGACGTCACGGCGCGCAAGTACAACGAGAGTAAGCGGCGCGCGTTAGAAGAGTTGGATCGTGCAATCTGGGGCATGGCGCGAGCTGACGACATTCAGATCGTCCTCGAAGGCATACGCAGCGCGCTACAGGCAGTCGACCTGCCCTTTGCCGAATTCGGCGTATCGGTTATCGATATGAATGAGCCCCCGGTCGTGCAGTTCTATAGCACCTATGGAAGCGAGCGGATCGAACGCAAGGCCCAGTGGATGGTCGGCGATTCGCGCAACCATGCCGAGAGTACGATCATGACCTGGCAGCAGGGCGTTGTTACGCACACGCCCTCTATCGGTCAGGACCACGAAGGCCGTGACAGCGAGGCACTTGGCGAGCTATATGGTCCCATCGAGTCGATTGTCGACGTGCCTTTTTCACACGGCGTGCTAACTATTACCACGCGCGAAACGTATTTTTCCGCGCGCGATCTCGATTTTATAGACGAGCTTTCGGCCGCCCTCTCCGACGGCTTCCGCCGCGTTGAGGATCTGGTCGACCTAACGCTGTCCGAGCAGCGCTATCGTCGCATCGTCGAAACGCCCAATCTGCTCATTTTGCTCATCGATACAGCCGGCAATTTTATTTATGTCAGCCCACAGATCGAGTCGTGGCTGGGCTATACACCGCAGGACTTTTACGACAACCCCAGACACTATATGCACATTGTGCACAGCGACGACCGCTCCCAGGCTACGCAGATGTTGACGTCGCACGAGCCGCAGGAAAGCATCGAATACCGCTGGCTCGACCAACACGGGCAGTATCGCTGGGGCAGCGCCTCGTCCTTTCCCGTGTACGATTCGGACGGCGACGCGGAAATCAATCGCCGCAGCTTGATACAGATCGTCGTGCAGGACGTCGACGATCGCAAGCGGGCCGAAGACCAAATTAAGGCTTCGCTAGCGGAAAAAGAGGTCCTCCTCAAAGAGATACACCATCGCGTCAAGAATAACCTGCAGGTCATATCGAGCCTGCTCGACCTTCAGAGTCGCAGCCTGCCCAAAGATATGTCCAACGTCTTTGAGGACAGCCAGCACCGCATCACTTCTATGGCGCTGATACACGAGGAGCTCTATAAGTCGAGTGACTTAGCAAGCATTGACTTTGCAGCCTATGCGCATAATCTGACCAACCATCTGATGCGCACCTACAGCCCGGTTGGAATAACAATTGACGTCGACGTCAGCGCCCAGCCCCTCACATTAGACAAGGCCATTCCCATGGGCCTGGTTGTCAACGAACTGGTTTCCAACGCGCTAAAATACGCTTTCCCCGACAGGCGACCGGGCACGATTACCATTTCACTAACCAGTCACAGTGAAAACGCCTTTGTGCTGGAGGTCCGCGACGACGGCGTGGGCCTTAAGGAGGACATCGATCCCAAAAAGCTGACGAGCTTGGGCATAAAGCTGGTTTATACGCTCGCGATGCAGCTACAGGGACGCGTCGAAGTAACGCGCGAAAACGGCACGGCATTTTCGATTATTCGCGAGAAGCGCTAGGCCGCCGGCCGGCTACGCTCCGTGCGACAGTGCAGCTCGAGTTCTTCCATCCAGCACGCTTCATACAGGCTCAGAGCGCGCAGCCACGCGCTCCAATCGGCCTGTCCACGCAGCAGTTGACGAGCGGTCTGATCGACGTACTGCTCTGCCTGGCGGACGCTTGCACCAACCGCCGATTCGCGCATGGAGTGCGATCCATAGGCGCGGCGCACGCGGTTAATAACAAGGCACAAATCAGAGCTCATACGGGCTAACGGCGAACGGACAGTGCGATTGTTCATGCGAAAAACTCCTTGGGGTACGTCCGGCTGAGGGGTAGCCGGAGAGGACGTGATACGCTTTAATTATACTGCTCATGTGGGCAGCTATATAATACTGCACATTTGTTTATACGTCAAGCCGTTTTCACGCTCTTATCCATCTGTATAACAGGACAACAAGACACGCAGTTTTTCTCTTTATATAACGAGGCTTTATGAGTGCTATAGAACGCCGTCCGCTGGGACAGACAGGCATGACACCGGTCGCATTGGGCATTGGCTGCGCGTGGTTTGGCAGCGACAAAAGTTCGGACGCCGACACCATCGCCGGCGTGCGGCGCGCCATTGACCTCGGCCTCGATTATATAGACACCTCGGCCGGCTACGGCGAGAGCGAACGGCGCGTCGGCCTTGCGCTAGCCGGTGGCTATCGCGACAAGATTTACCTGCAGACCAAAGCGGGCACCCACCCCGACCACCGCGGCGACTACAGCGCTAAGACTATTCGCTGGAGCGTGGAAAACAGCTTGCGTCAGTTGGGGACGGACTACCTCGACTCGATTCTCATCCACGATCCGTCCGACATAGAGGTTCCCCTAGCGCCCGGCCATGCGCTCGACGAACTGCTCAAGATGAAAGAGGAGGGTATCGTAGGCCATATTGGCCTGGGGGTGCGTCAACACGAGTTCCACCGTCGCGCCATAGAAACGGGCCACATCGAAATCGTCCTGTCCTACCTCGATTACACGCTGCTCGACCAGTCCGTGGCCGAGACCACGCTGCCGCTGGCTCGCCAACGAGGCGTGGGGATCATCTTGGCCAGCGTGTTCGCCATGGGCACGCTGACCGGGGTAGAGCCCGACCCCGAGTCCGAGCGGCGACGCAATCCCAGCGGCGAACCGCGCGCTCACCAAATGTGGTCGTGGTGCCAGCAGCGCGGCATCAACATACGCCACCTAGCCATGCAGTTTTGTATGGCTGCTCCCATTCAGGGCATCGTCATGGCCGGTCCCTGCAACGCGGCAGAAGTTGACGATGCCTACGAAGCGGCAACGGCCGACGTGCCCGCAGAGGTCTGGGCCGATTTCAAAGCCGAGTTTGGCGTGGGGCTTTAGATGGACTGGAGCTTTTTGCTGCTCGACCTGCTGCCGCTAGCCGTATTTGCCCTCTTAGACGCCCTCGGCAACCTGCGCTACGCCCTAATCGGAGCCGTGGCCGCCTCGGCCTTCGAGCTGCTCTACAGCCACTTCTTTCTCGGCGGTATCGATGCGATATCCCTGGTCTTTGCCGGCCTCATCCTCGCCTTTGCCGCACTCTCTTACGCGGCGAAGAACCCGCTCTTTTTCAAGCTCAAACCCGCGGTTATCGGATTCTGTACGGGGCTTATCCTACTCGCGACATCGGCCATCGGACGCCCGGCGATGCTCGAAATGACGACGCACTACGCCCCCGCGCTACCCGCATCCATGCAGAGCCAATTAGCGCAGGCCAGCGCGCGCGCCCTGCTCGCCCGCGCCAACCTGTTCCTAGGCGTTGGCCTGCTGGGCTACGCCGCAGCCTGCGCTTGGGCCGCCCGGCATTTGAACCGCTGGTGGTGGCTGGCCATCAGTGGACCGGGACTCTATATCGTCGCGCTATTGAGCGCTCTGCTGGCCACTGTGCTCGCCTACTGATGCCACGGATAGCGCGGTAAGCGGCTTTAGACGAATATCGCCGTTGAGCGTGTGCAGCTGAATCTCTACTGCGTGCTCGTCTCCGATTTGACCGATTAACTGCGTGCGCTTGACGAGTTCGACGCGGCGCAGATTCAGCGACGACTCGACCGAACCATTGGTCGTGCGGGCATCGATCCGCGCCGGATACGCGTCCGGCACGTGCAGTTCCAGCCGGCCGTTGGTCGAGCTGCACGTCAGCGCCCCATTCCCGTCGGCAATCCACGCATATACGTTGCCGTTATCGGTGCTGAAAACCCCCTCTTGCCCCAAAACATCGATCCGCGCAGAAATATTGCCGTTCTGCGTGCGCAGATGCGCCGCACCGCGCACGCCTTCTGCCGTCAAATTACCGTTCGTGCTCCGCGCGCGCACCGTCTCCTCGCTGCCGCGCACGTCGATATGGCCATTTACCGAGCACAGTTCGAGTATGAGACCAGCCGGTCCCTCTAGCGTATAGCTAACTTCTACGCTCTGTCCCCTCGGCGGGGCAAGATGACTCTTACTGACGCGCACCGTGTCGCCGTCTTGCAGCACGTTGACCTGCACTTTTTCTAGGAGCTCCTCTGCTGCAGTGCGACTGTGCGCCTTGACCTTCTTATGCGCAACGACCGCGATCTCTCCTCCCCCTCTCGCGATAAAGCGTATATCACCGCTGTCAGTCGTCGCATGCAGATTTGCTACGCCCTGACCGTCCAGAGTCCATCGGCAATCTTCGACGGCCTCTTCGCGACTCAGCGAGGCGTGTTCGACAACTTCCTCAATTACGTCGCGCACCTGAACGACTACTTTATCGACCATCCGCCCCACGTCCATGCTCTGCACGCGATGCACCGCCTCGTCGATCTCGCGCCGCACGGCGTGACCAATTTCGCTCTTTTGCACCGTGCCTACAGCGCGGCGCACTTCGTGGCCAATCTCTCCAAGCAAATCGCCCATCTGGCCCCCCTGACGAGATCTGCTACGACCTCCGGCCGCACGCCCCGAAGCGTCGTCTGAACCGAGTGCTCGCAGCAGCTTTTCAGCCTCTTCGACGCTAATTTTGCCCTCGGACAGCATCCGTAGGACGACCATTTTCTCTTCGTTGACCGAACCTGCTTCCCGCTCTTCGTTCATTTTTCACCCTATCTTATTTTCGCTAGTTCGCGCGCCGCACTCGTCGCATCGAGTTCACCGCGATCCAGTTGATCCAAAATTTCTCGCCTGCGACGGCTCAAGTCGCCGCCCGCCTCTTCCTCATCGACGCCTGCTTCAAACCCCATCTCGCCTATGATCTGATTTAGCCGCTTGCGCAGGTCCTGATAAGAAGCACCTAGTTCGCGCTCCATCTCTTTTAGATTGCCGCGCCTGCGCACAAATAGTTCCAAGAAACGCAGACTGTCAGCCGACAGACCGTCGAACGCACTCAGTACAAAGCGCCCCTGTATAACCGTGTCGCACTGACAGCAGCTGAGCTGACTCGCACACAGTCCGCCGCCACAGGCCGGACAGGTCGCAAATATCCCGTGCATCATATGCCCTCTTTCACTGACGATTCATTTTTACTCATTTATATTAAATATTTTTAAATAAAACGCAAATATTTTACTTTTTTATAAAATTTTTCTCGATAAATAGAAAAAAATAGCCCAACCACCTCAGGCTGGGCTACCATCCCTCAGAAGACCGAGTCAGCACGGCACCCGCTTTGATCGGCCCTCCATCCAGGCACTGGTCATCGGCAGCAAAGCCGAGCGCTGCTCGACCAATTCGCTGAGGCGCTTTATCTGGCCGTGCGCCTGCTCGATGAGCCGCGCGCGCTCACCGCGCAGTTGGATCAGCTCGCTCGCCAGCTCCAAAGCGGCGAGCACAGCCAGCTTGCTGTGACTCAACTGCCCGTCGCGCGCCCTAATCCGGCGCATCTGCGCATCGACGCACTCGACGACCTGACGCGTTGTCCCCTCGTCCACATCGCTAGAAATGCAGAAGGTCTGACCGCCGATATCGACGTGGGTTACATGCCGTTTCCGTTTCATTTCGACCATCCTCTCGCGGTCATTGCGATCTCTCCCCCCATTACGTATATACTGCTTATGTGTCAGAAAACGCCGCAGACCACCCCTCGGTTCCGGCCCAAACCGCCCTATTGCCCCTTCCAACCTCGGAGTTCTCAATGCACATGCGATGGATCTTCACCTTCGTTCTGAGCGCCTTCGCGCTGTCCTGCGGCACCGACAAATCGACCGATATGGTATTCGACCCCGCTTCAAATGAGGGTGACGACACCTCACCCGTGATCGAATCGAGCTTCAGCTCGATACAGGACAATATCTTTACGCCTTCTTGTGCCACCAGCGGCTGTCATGTCTCAACCTATCCCAACCTATCGGCCGGTCAGGCGCACAGTGCCATCGTCAATGGCGCCAGCAGCGCTGGCCCAACTCAGCCCTTGGTCAAACCCGGCGATCCTGACAACAGCTACCTGCTGCTCAAGATGACGGGCGCCCCGAGCATCTTGGGCAATCGCATGCCGCTGGGGCGCAGCCCGCTCAGCGACGCCCAAATCAATGCCGTGCGCCAGTGGATCGAACGAGGCGCCCCCAATGACTAAACCGATCCTATCGGCGGTCGTTGCCCTCGCCCTACTCGTCCCGCCCGCTCACGCCGGCGAGTGGCACGTCGATACGTCACACGAGGGGAATCAAGTCCAGTTCACTTCGGAAGTCGTCTCGCTGCGCTTTGACGGAGTTTCGCAGCAAATCGACGGGTTCATCTACTGGGAAGGCGATGCCCTGTTTGCGCAGAATGGACAGTTTCGCTTCGAGGTCGACATGGCTTCCTTCGACACCGGGATCGGCAAGCGCGACCGCGATCTGCGCGCGGTTTTAAATACGAAAAAATGGCCCAAAGCTTCGTTTACGGGCACGCTCTCGCCTCCCGCACCCGACACCAGCGCCGCACACAGCTACGTCGCCCTAGCCCGCGGTACGTTCTCCCTGCACGGCGTTGAGCGCCCCGTAGAAGTGCCGGCCCATGTTGTCTTGGACGGTGCGCATGCCGAAATTGATGCGCGTTTTGCCCTGCGCCTCCTAGACTATCAAATCGAAGCACCCAGCCTAGCGGCCTTTATCAAAGTCAGCGAAGAAGTAGACGTATTCGTGCACGTGCGCATGAACGACATTGCACAGGAAAAAGAGTGATGACGATGCTCAGCAAAGCCCTATGCACCCTTTGGCTCGCCCCGGCGCTCGCCCTAGCCCAGCCCACGTGGCAACCCAGTGCGACGGCGGCTCCCGACCCCGTCGAAGTCTTTCGTTCGACGATGACGGCCAACCTACCGACGGCAACAACGCTGTATAGGGGCGATTGGCTCTACGAAATTTCCCACCGCTTTCATCCACCCATCGGCGATGGGCTTACCGCCAACTTCGGCCTCGACGGCCCGGCCAGCATGCGCATGGCCATAGGCTATGGACTCAGCGACCATACCATGCTGACGCTGGGGCGCAGCAGCGTGCTCGACAATCTGGATTTCCAGCTTAAACGCCGCCTTTGGTCGGGCGCAGGCGCGTCTATGGCCAGTGCGCTAGCGGCTCAGATCGGCCTGGCGTGGAACACCGACATGAGCTCTATTCGTCCCTTTGCCGCACGCAGCTTCAGCGATGGGGCCAACTTTCAGTATTATGCCCAGCTGATCTACAACGCCCTGCTGCTGGACGGACGGCTAGCCGTCGGCCTTGTTCCGTCCTATCTGCACAACAGTGCCATATTCAGCGTCGACACCCAATACACCCTATCTTTGGGCACCTATGCCCAGATCTATTTCGACGATATGTGGGGGGTCTGGCTCGAATACAGCCCGGGGTTATCCGGCTACCAAGGCATCTTGCAGCCCGGAGAAACCGGACGTTCACACAACTCGCTGGCCTGCGGTATTTCCATTGAAACCGGCGGGCACGTGTTTTACTTTTTTGCCACAAACAACACGCGCCTCAATACCGCGCAGTACGCCGTCGGCGCCGCCCAGTCAGCTCGCCTGTCCCAGGCGCGACTAGGCTTTGCCATTACGCGTTATCTATAAGAACAGCACCGCGCGATCGGTCAAAATGGAATGGATATGTTCAAAGAGGAAATGAAAGCGTTCTACGAGGCGAATGGATATCTCGTCGTCGGCGATGTCTTTAGCGCAGAAGAGATGGACGCCATACGCGCTGAGATCGATGCACTACTGGCCGATCCCGACCATCCGCCAGCCGGCGTTACCATCGGCCGCGAGGGTCATACAGCCGCCGACCGCAGCAGCAAAGCCGCCCACGATAACTCCATACGCGGCGCGGCCTTCCTAGTGCGCTTTATGCCCTTTTTTCAGGACGTAGCCCGTCAGGAAAACCTGCTGGCCCTGACGCGAGGTCTGCTGGGCCCACGCGTCAAAGTCTTCCGCGACCAGGCGCTGTTTAAACCACCTGGCGGCCAGGCCAAACCCCTGCATCAAGATCAGAGCTACTTTCGCGTCGATCCCATCGACGATCTAACTACCGCGTGGATTGCCCTCGACGACGCCACCCTCGACAACGGCTGTATGTGCTACGTGCCCGCCTCGCACAAACACGGCATTTTTCCCGTCGACGCCGACCCCGAACGACCGGTGCACCACGTGCCGCGCACCGGCGACCTCAAATTGGCGCCGCCAGTAGCCTGTCCCGTTTCGGCCGGCTCCGTCATCTTTCATCACGGCTGCACCCTGCATGCCAGCGAGGCCAACCACAGCGACACCTGGCGCCGGGCCATTATTTTCCACTACGCTACCGCGCATGCGCGTTCGGAAAATGAAGCGCTCAACGAACAAGTTTCGCTAGAAATCGACGCCTAAGAGCACGGCCATATCAGTCCGCCCACGAGCGCGACTGCCCCTCTTGCATCGCCTCGGCCACTTCCACTGCCAGCAGCCCATCGCGCAGCGTTGGCCCCCAGCTGCCCTCTGTCAGGTAGCGCAAAAAGGCGCGCGTCTCGTCGAGCGTACCGTTCTTCTCCCATTCGGGGGTAGCTGCATCGGCCGTCCACTCGCAGACCACTTCCGACCGCTCGACGATGGACAGCGCGCAGCGCCCTACGTCGATTTCAATGCTGTAGTCTTCGCCCACGATATCCAAGCGTTCGCTGACCGCGCCGCAGGTCGGCGCCACGGTAAAACGCACGGCGCCGGTTGCAAAGCGCAGCCGCGCGTCAAAGAACGGCGTGCCGGACACATCGAATGTCTCGGCGTGCATGTCGAGGGGATACCCCATAACCGCCAGCGCATTATCTATGGCGTGGATTGCCGTTCCAGTGGCAAAGCGCTCGTCGTAGCGGGCGTGTCGCAGCATACGCGAAGCGACCAATACCGGCGGCCGTTCAGCGCGGTCGGCCAACCAAGCCTGTGCCCGGGTAAAAGCCGGCCCAAAGCGCCGGTTAAATGAAACCATATGCGGCGCGCCCAGCTCGTCAGCCAGATCGGCCAGACGCTGCGCCTGCGCTTGATCCACACCCGGCGGCTTTTCCACGACCAGCGGCACCCCGCGCCGCATAACGTGAGAGGCGACCGCCTCGGTGTGTTCAATCGGCGTCACCGCCACCAATCCATCGGGCTGTTCGCGGTCGATCATTTCATCGAGCTGCTGATAGGCGCGGGCAAAACCATATTCTGCCGCATAGCGTTCGGCTCGATCTCGATCAAGGTCGCATACGGCTACCAGTTCGATCGCATCTTTTCCCTCTGCTTTGCAGCGACTGAGCGCGGGGCCGTGATTGCCCCGCGAGTGCGCGCCGGCACCGACGACGGCAATCTTCATACGTCCTCTCTCACTCGGCAAAGTCGGCGTCGATGATTCCCTGCAAACGCGCCAGCACCGCGTTGGGGAGCACGCCGCGCTCTACCGCACCGAGCGCCTCTTCTAAATGATCGAGTTCGGCCATGCCGACGACCACGCCCGATACGCCGGGATTGCTCAGAGCATAGCGCACGGCCACCTGGGCGCGCGTCCCCTCGCCCTCACCCACGGCCTCCAGCAACTGGGCGGCCTTGCGCTCGTTGGACGCGACGTCGGCATTGGGAATAATCTCACCCTCCCGACCGTGGCGCACTTCGGTGGCCAGCACGCCGGCGGCCAGCGCGCGAATCACCAGCACGCCCACATGCTCTTCTCTGCAGACCTCGATCAGGTTGCCAAAATCGTGCCCCGACCACTGCGACGGAACTCTGCAACCGGCGCTCGGATTGATCATATTGTAGTAGATCTGCGCCGACTCATACAGCCCGCTCCGCACCACCTGCTTTAGCGCATCCCCTTCCCCGTTGGCGGTAAAGCCGACGTGGCGCGTCCGTCCCGCCGCGCGCACGCGCTCCAATCCCTCGCGCACCGGTCCCAACATGTCGTCTACGCTCAGACCACTGCCCTGCCCGCGGCGCTCGTATACTAGATTGTGCACCTGCAGCAAATCGACGGAGTCCATCTGCAGCCGCGCTAGGCTCTCTGCCAAACTCCGCTCAACCTGGCCGGCCAAGTCGCCTGCAGCCGGATCGAGCAAAGCCTTGGTAGCAACGTAGGGCCGTTCTGCAGCAGGGATTTCATCCAGCAGCCAGCCGATGGCCTCTTCCGAGGCCCCCTGTCCATACATCGGCGCGGTATCAATCCAGTTAATGCCGGCCGCCAGTGCGCGCGCAATAGCGCGCCTACGCGTGTCGTCGTCACCGCGAATCAGCAGGCCGCCAACAGCGCCGCCGCCGAAGACCACTTCCGAAACGCGCAGGCCCGTTTTACCCAGCGTGCGATAGTTCATATTCGCTCCTCTCAGCCCATGAAAGAGCCTAGTGCATTGCCGTTCATACCCGTAAAGTAGTCGATAATTAACCAGAAACCGGCCGGCACGATCTCACCGAGAATCATGCCGAGAAAAAAGGGCACCGTGCTGCGATACAGCTGCGGCCCGCCGTATTTGAGCACCGCCCCCTTGAGCAGATAGGCGATCAAAACGCTAAACCACATCCCGCCAAAGGCCGCGCTGATGGGAAAACCGAGCGGATGAAACGGCCACCACAAAAAGCGGTAGTGCATAAATTCCAGCGCCGCCATAATAGCCGCGCCCACCCCTACCTGAATCCAGCCATCCCAGTGTGGGCCCTGCGGATAGGAAACGACAATATCCATAAAGCGGTATGGATACTGCGCCGCGTTGTCGGCGTAAAAGGCATTGAGGTTGATCGCGCCGTGTTGGTAGGCCACTTCCAAACGGATCCACAGCGCCGCGCAGATCGACAGCGCCACGGTAGCCATAATAGCCCAGAACAGGCGCCGCTTGCCGCGCACAAATTCATCGGCCAGCTTGAGCCCGTTGCTGCACGAAGTCATCAGCAGCACGAGCACGTCCGTGCCCCAGACATAGGTCGTCGTCAGCGCCGCTGCGCCCTTGGCTCCCAGCGCCGTAGTGCCCAGCGCCGCCGTGGTGAAGTCGGGTCCTGTAATAGGCGGAAACATAACCGCCACCCCGCCCTCGACTACTACGCGCGTTATGGTGAGAAAGAGCGCAAAGCAGGTAAAGAGCAGAAACGGCACAATCCACAGCGGCAAACCGGCCATCCACAGCCAGCCAGCCATAACGCCCGATCCCAGCAGTACGGAAAATACGGCGCCGCGATAGGACATCATTTCTTCGCTGTCGTCGACGGCATCGTCGCCGACAAACGCTTTGCGCGCTACGTCCGAAAGATGTGCGCGCGCGTTCCACAGACCGGCCAGCACCAGTACGATCATCGCCCCCATGGCCTGGTAAATAATGATCGGCTGAGCGTAGTGACCAAAGGCTCCTACAGGGCCGGCATCGATCTTGATCCCGACCATGCGGAAATAGCCTTGCTCACATACGTTGAGCAAATAAAAAAAGACCAACCCCGCGGCGATATTCCGATTGATCAGATAGGAAAAACCCAGCATGGTAAAGCTCAATCCAAAACCGAGCGTAACCGAGTTGCGAAAAAGCCCCACGTTGCCAAAATGCGTGGCAATACTAGGAAAAAATTCGTAGTAGCTGTGCAGCGCATTGGCGTTGACGATCACACAGGGCAACAAAAAGCCGATCCACATCGCCCACGAGCGAAAAAATGGCTTGCGCCCCCGTTCGTCCTCGCGCAGCATGTGCTGCGGCAGCTGCATCATCGGATAGACCAAGCGTTCGCGCTCGACCCACTGGCGGCGCAGTATAACCGACAGCGCGACCATGACCAAATACATCGACAACCCAAAGAGCAGCCAAAAGACCAGCGGCCCCATCCAAACGTCCCACGGCACGCCACTGCCAACAGACGCACCCTCGTAGTACTGACGCACGGCCGATTCGTCCTGCACCGTGGCCCAATCGGGCAGGTAGGGCCAGATCTGCTCTTTCCAACCGTTTTCCGGCGTAGCATAGTAGAAAGCCCCCGTTGCCACGGCGGGTACATACGCAGCAAAACCGCGCGCCGGCAGCGTATTGGCCACCAGCAGCATGATGTATATGACGGCTAGCTCACCGGGATCCAACGCCCAGGAGCGTCGCAGCAAACCGACGCTCGCGTTGCCGATAGCCACCACGACAAAAAACAGGAAGATAGAACCCGGATTGGTGTTCCACACGCCCATCTGCGAGCCCTTGATGATCATATCGCCCCAGGGAATGGCGATGCTCATAAAGGCGACTAGTACCAGTCCTAAGCCTATTGCACGCAGCGAACAGCCGCGGTACAGCCTATCAATCATACGATCTTCCTAACGAGTGGACAGAAACATCTACCGTGCGCTGTATACGGACATAACCGGCGTTGGGTACGCACGAAACGAATGCCTCTAAAGAAAGGATCTGAACGAGAAAAAGCGAACGGCGAAGCGGGAAATGACGGCTATAAGAAAAGAGGAACGGCGCGCTCGATCTCAGCCGGCCCAGAGGAAAACCGCCATCAGCACGGCCCAAACCCAAGCGAGGAAATGCCAGTACTGAGCGCATAGGAGCGCGGTCTGCACATGCGATTCTTGGGGCGTTGCGGCGCGCACCTTCCAAAACAGCATCGCCACGGCGATCAACCCACCGACCACGTGCAGCGCGTGTAGCAAGATGAGCACGAACGCGATGCCATACACGCCCCCCCGACCGTCGTCGACGTAGACGAAGTGAATGCGCAGCAGTTCACTCAGCGCCGGAACCTGCACGAGCACGAAGAGCAGAGACAGCCACCAGGTGCGGCGCATCCAAACACCCATCGCCCCGAAATCGCCGCCGCGAGCGGCCCTCCCCATCGCGCGCATTGCCCAGCTCGTCAACGCCAATAGCAGCGTAGAGCCCCATACTTCGACCGGCAAATAGAGTGGATCCATACCAGCGGAGGCGGAACTAGTGAAACCATAGAGCACGAAACATACGACCCCCACGGCGAAAAACATGCCGAGAGCCACCATAAAAATGAGCATGCCTAGGCGGCGCTGTCCCGATGCATCGGGGCCCTGCCACGAGGCCAATACGGGTGGATCTTCCCCTTCGCGTTCCATAGCTAATTAACCCCAGCGATATTCGGGTGGATCAAATACGAAGCCGTGAAAAAAGGCGCGGTGCTCCGGACGGAGGCTCTGGAGGAAGTCCGCGCCATAGCGCCACTGTTCGGCGCAAGCCAACATCCACGGATGCTCGTACCCGTAGTAGAGCATAGATCGCTGGCCGGACGGTCGCGTCCACGGCCCGGCCGTATGCCACACGGCATTGTGAAAAAAGAACGCCGTACCCGGACCACCGCACACTTGCACCGCACCCGGAAATAAATGCGGATCGCGCAGATCACGAGCGGCTGGATCTATGCGCGCCCTGTGGCTTCCCGGCAGCAGCGTGAGGTTTCCCTGGCCGGACTCGCGCATATCGCTCAAATAGTAGCCCACTTTAAACTGCAGCAGCGGTATGGGCCAACCGAGATGGCGAAAGCCGTCCTGAATGCCGTCGATATGCCATCCGAGCCCGTGGTAGTCGGCCGATTCGACTTCCCAGAAAGCGTCCGTCGAATGCAGGTGCGGCATCTCGTTGAATAGAGCGCGCACGTAGGCCATCATCGGTTCGTAATTCAACAGATCGAGAAAGAGCGGGTCTTCGTCGAGCAGGTGGAAAATCCGCGCATTGGGGCCTTCGAGACGCTCGGGAAAAGCCGGATCATGTTCGCGCATATAGGCGGTGCTGCGCCGCCGTTCGACGGTCCGCTCCACCGCCGCACGCAGCGCTTCTACATGGTCAGGCGAGAGAAAATCCTCTATCACCAGATAGCCATGTGTATCAAAAAAATACCGCTCAGATTCCGTTGGGCTTGCGCCTTGTGTCATGCCTTTTGCTCCCAGCAATTATCCCGTATGACTAGTATACCCGCCCAAGTCCCTTCGGGCAAGCCGTCGCCGCTACGCCCTTGCAGCACGACGAGATCGCAGCGTACATTTACCCACCTTACAACCGGAGATAGGATATGGAAGACGTCCGCATTACCGATATCCGCCTGATGGCACTAGCGCCCTATGGCAACGACGTCGGCCTGTGGAATCTCATCCGCATCGATACGGATCAGGGCGTCTGTGGACTGGGCGAAGCCTATTGGGGCCCGGGATTCCGTCCCGTTATAGACGCCTTACTCAAACCGCTCTTCATCGGTGAAAATCCCTTTGATATAGATCGCCTATTCACACGCACCTATATGCGCATGGCCGGTGCACACACTCAGAACGGCCTAGTGATGACCGCCCTCAGCGGCATTGAGATCGCTCTTTGGGATCTGGTGGGCCAACTGTGTAATCTACCCGTCAACCGCCTCCTCGGCGGGCGCTTTCGCCAGCGCGTGCGTCTCTACCGCACGGGATTGCCTCCTCATTTAGAGGACTATTCCGCCTGCGAAGAATACGCCGCACAGACCCGCGAAGAAGGCTGGACGGCGATCAAGACGCTCGACGTCGATACGATGTACGAGCGCTACGATCCCGGCTTTGACGAACCTGGGCACGAGCCGCTGGCACGCACGCTTTCGGCCGCCGACCTAGCCCGCAGCGAAAAGGTGATGGCCAACCTGCGCCGCGCCTTTGGCGATGAATTCGACATCGCCGTCCACTGCCACTGGGCGCTGGACCTGCGCGATGCACTAGCGTTAGCCGAACGCATTGCCCCCTATCATCCCATATGGCTAGAAGATCCGCTGCCCGTGGCCTTTTCACCGGCCTGGCGCGAACTCAAACAGCGCTCACCCGTTCCTATTTGCACCGGCGAGAACCTCTACAATCGCCACGAATTTCGCCCTTTTATCGAAGAGGGTGGAGCCGATATCGCCCATATAGATGTGCCTAAATCGGGCGGCCTACTAGAGGCCAAGCGCATAGCCGACCTAGCCGATCTGCACTATATGAAGACAGCTATGCACTGCGCTTCCAGCATTGTCGGCCTGACGGCTTCAGCACAGGTGGCCTCAACGATGCGCGGCTTTTCCATGCTCGAGCGCGCCGGCGGCGACTTCGACTGGTACAATAAATTAGTCGACAGCGATAGGCCCCTCGTCCGCGACGGCTACCTCGAGCTCCCGGATGGCCCCGGCCTGGGACTCTCCCTCAATCCGGACGTAGTGCGAGCTCACCTAGCGCCAGGTGAAGTCTATTGGGGCGACTGAACTTCCTCTCCTCACACGCAAAACGGCCCCGCGGTGTTTGAGCACCGCGAGGCCGTTCGTCTTTCTTTTTTGGCGCCTGCTACCTAAGCATCCGCTCGCCAGGTACCGTCGTAGCCGGTATAGCCTTCCATATAGGTCTGCAGGTGTTCGGGCAACCGCGCACACAGTGCCTTGGCCGTCTCGGGCAGCGGCCACGGTGCGTCAATTTTTTCGCGCTTGGGCCGGAAGCCGATCCCACAGGAATAGCGCCGTTCACGGGTAGCCATATTCGCGTGATAGGTCAGCGCTGCAAAGCAAATCAGATCGCCGGGATCGGCGACGACCGCTATGCAGCCGGGCACGTCCATCTGGTTCCACCGCACGGATTCATCGGACCCTATGGGACGAAAACCGTTGCGGTCTTCCGTCAATTCAAAGCCATCCGGTCCCGTCCAACCGGGCTTATTCGACTTTTCTATGACGGCAATCCCGCTGCGCTCGGGATGGCTGCCGTTGAGGTAAAACCACGATCCGCTGGGCATCGCAAAGCGATTCAGCACATCATTGGCAATGAGTGGCTGTGCGACGTGCCCGCGGTGATCAGTATGCCACGTGCCCATCGCTTCACCCGGCGTGCGCAAGATAGCTGCCGAGCGATGCAGGCACACTTCGTCCGTGCCGTGCACCGCGCGCACGTAGTCCAAATAGGGCGCGTGTTGGACCAGTCTCCACAGTGCGCGACTGGGTTCGGCAAACATCATATGGTAGCGATTAGAAGCCGGCCCCAGATCGCGATGCGGATCGAGGGCCTGATCGATTTCCGCTTTGAGCTCTTCGACCCAGTCGGCGTCGATCATCTGGCGGATCACGCAGTAGCCGTACTCGTCGAGACAGTGCAGGGCCTCGTCGATCTGGTCACGCGCGAAATAGACGTTATAGTCGGGCTGGTAGTCGCTCATCTCGCCTTCCTCAGCTGCGTTCTGTAACCTCCAACAGGTGGTAGCCGAACTGCGTTTTTACCGGACCGAGCACGGTATTGAGCTCGCCGCTAAACACGACCTCGTCGAACTCCTTTACCATCTGCCCCGGCCCAAACGTTCCCAGCTCACCGCCCTGCCGTCCCGACGGGCAGGAGGAATGCTGGCGCGCCACGTCGGCAAAATCGGCACCGCCTTCAATCTCTGCTTTTAACTCCAAGCACACCTCTTCGCTGTCTACCAATATGTGTCGTGCACTTGCACTGGCCATTGGGGCTCCTCTTTCGTTTTAAAACCTATTACTGAGCTACGGCGCCGTTCGTCGTAGCACGGCCAATTAAAGTAGGCAATCGGAGAATTTACACCACCTCCATGTCTACCCTGTTCTGATTAAAGCCCATACAGGCGCACGGCATTATCGTGTAATATGCGCCGCTGATCCGCCTCGCTATAGTGGGCTACAATCTGCCGCAATGCCGCTATCCATTCGCCGAGCGAGGCGCCCAGCGTACACACCGGCCAATCGCCGCCAAATACCACGCCATCGATGCCAAAAGACGCGATGCAGTGCTCCACGGTCGGCGCCAGCGTTTGCGCGGTCCACCCTTCGGGTGCACGTGCGACGATTCCCGACAGCTTGCACACGACGTTGGCATGGCTACCGAGGGCCTGCATATCGTCCATCCACTGTTGGCGATCGTGAGAAAAGGGATTTTCGAGGTCGGGCTTGGCGTCCCCGCTAACGATCTGCGGATCGGCGTTACCGCAGTGATCGATGATAAAGAGCGTGTCCGGACACTGCTCGACGAGCGCGACGGCATCGCCCAGTTCCGAAGGACGCATGCACAGGTCAAAGCACCTGCCCATGGAACCGAGTAGGTGCATACCTTCAACAAAGCGAGAGTCGATGCAGGCCCCGCGCGCCGCGCTAGGCACGTGCAGCACCTGGCGCACGCCTTTTACATAGGCATTATCAGCAAACCCCGCCATGTAGTCGGTAAAACCTGGATCGCCCGGACTGCCCGAAATCACCGCACCGGCCATGGGATTGTCGTCGCGTGCGCACAGGGCCGATACAAACGCGACCTCGGCCAGACGCTGGTCCGCCGCCACGTCCACCTCCATATAGACGGTCTTGGCCACGCCGCTCTCCGCCGTTTCGCGCTGGTAGTCGTCCATGCGATAGTTGTCATTGAGCGCTTCTACATCGGCCAGCCACGGCAGCGAAAACTGCTGCAGATCCCACAGGTGCTGATGCGTGTCAACAATAGGTATCATGATTCACTCCTTTTATGGAATACAAAACTGGTCGGAAAGCCAATCGGTGACAAAAGCGTGCGCCGGTGCATGGGCAATTAGTAGGCCAGTGCGCGAGCGCAGGGCCGCCCACTGCGGCGTGACGCCACATCCCCAAAACAGCGCCATCTGTCCTTCGGGAATGCCCTCTAAGGGCGGTCCGACAATCGGCGTTGTCAGATCGACGCCGATGGCGGATGGGTCGCCCATAT
The DNA here is from genome assembly GCA_038119905.1 of Gemmatimonadota bacterium. GTDB lineage: Bacteria > Latescibacterota > UBA2968 > UBA8231 > UBA8231. The sequence continues at coordinate 57,334 of JAYOKQ010000012.1, forward strand.
GCAGCGGCGCACCGTGGTTGAATACAAAGCGGCCCGTAAGCTGACAGGCTATGACGGCCTGGGCTGGCGACATCAGCCGCATGGTGACCACCATCGGTCCAGCAAAGCGACCCGCACGCTCCGTTTCGATGGCGGTCTCATAGAGCCAAGTCTGTCCCTGCGGCACGCCGGCCCGGGCCAGCGCATCGTCAAAGCTCATACCCGATCCGATGAGGAACGCGACGCTGTCGTCGCTCCACAGCTCCACGATATCGGTACAATCGTCCAAGCGCACGCCATCTCGATACACGGCATAGCGCGACAAATCGGTGCGCACATCGGCACCGGGCGCCGAGCGGCGCGGTTCGGGATTGCCTGGATCAGTAACCTCTAAAAGCGGACAGGGCTTGGGATTGCGCTGGCAGTAAACGAGAAAGTCGTAGGCATCCTCCCGGGGCAGCACCACGAGATTGCACTTTACGTAGCCCGGGACCGAATGCTTGGTCGGTCCGGTCCACTCGCCGCGGCGCATCGCCAGACGAGCGGCACGAGCAGGATGGTCGCACGACGTCATACCTACAGTCCTTGCGTTGAATGGGCGACTAGGCGCGCGGCTGGATCCCGTATACGGCCTGCGCGTTGCCCGCGAAAAACGCGTTGCCGGCCTCGGCGCCACGCTCTTGACAGTACTGGCGCACCAGCGCCACGCAGCGCGCATAGGTGCCCGCGCGCTCGCATACCGGCCAGTTGCTGCCAAACAGCACGCGCTCCGCGCCAAACAGATCCCACATCGCATCGAGCGCCGGACGATAGGAGTCCAATTCGGCCGGCGCCGGCTGCTCGGCGCAGTGCTCCATCAGCGCCGACACCTTCATCGACGTCTGCGGATGCTCGGCGGCGCGCTCCATCCAATCCAACCACTGTTGGGGTGGACGCTGGCCGTTGACGGGTACCTGGCCGACGTGCTCAATCACAACCTTCAGTTCGGGCACCTGCTCGAGCAGCTTAAAAAAACCGTCGGCCGCAGCGCGCGGAAAATTTACGTCGAGCACCAGCCTCCGCTCGGCCAGTTGGCGCATCTTATCGACGAAGCCATGAGCGCTCAAGTCGGCGAAATAATCACCCCAAAAACGGACACCGCGAAAGAGCGGCTGAGCGGCAAAGCGCTCCAAATCGCGCTCAAAATATCCATCGTCAGGCTCGAGACGACCGACTAACCCCAGTATGAATGGCTCGTCGGCGGCCAAATCCAAAATCCACTGGTTGTCACTCACCCAGGCGCTAGCTTCAACTACGAGCGCACCGACCACGCCGTCGGGTACCGCCTGCGCCCGCAGGTGCACCGGCAGCGTAGGCCGATAGAGCAGCGCGTTTTTCGGGTCGGGCCAGGGCGCTCCTTCGGAGCGAAAAGGGTTATAAATGTGGACGTGCGTGTCGATAATCACGGCCTGTTCTCCTAGCGCCAGCGCACCTAGTAGGCGCCGTTCCACTTGACCTTGTAATAAGGATCGAGGTGCGCCATGACGCGCTCCAACTCATATTCGTCTTCTGCGTCCAGACGCACGACGCCGGGCGTGCGCATTTCGGCGCTGCTGAGCACACCGCGCCGCACGAGGATTTCCTTACATACGCGCAAACCGAGCAGCAGCAGTAGATTGATCTGCGGCAGCAGAGCGTTAAAAATCTCCCGCGCCCGCGCCTCGTCTCCCGCTTGGAAGGCGTCCCATATCTGCACGTGGATATCAACCGCTTCGACGGCCGGCATAAAACCGGTAGCCCCGCGGCGCAGTTCGGACAGCATCCAGCGACCGTGACCACCACCGAAAACCCCCAAACAGCCCTCCCGCACTTCGCTGACTACAGCGCTGATTTGATGCGCGCTGGGCATTTGCTCCTCTTTGAGGTAGGAAATGTGCTCTACTTCGGCAAAGAGATCACGCATAAACGAAGCCGTCAAACCGCCCGAGGTATGCTGCAGAAAAACCGGGCGCTGCGCCGCCTCGGCAATGGCCTCGTAGTAGGCGCGGACTTCGTCGGGCGTCCCGCCCGACAGGTAAGGCGGCAATGCAATAACCGCATCAGCCCCTGCGCGCACCGCCCCTTCCGTGCAGGCGACGGCCACCGCCTTGCTTGGCCCGGCCACGCCAGCGACAACGGGCAGTCTTCCAGCCGCCGCTTCGACCACCACACCCGTCAGCTGTTCGCGCTCACCCTCGCTTAAGTACTGGAATTCGCTGCCCAACACCGGGAAGACCAAACCGTGTGCGCCGCCTTCGACGCAAAACTCTACCTGCTTCTGCATGCCCTCTACATCCAGCGCACCGTCGACCGTCAGCGCCGTCTGCATGACCGGAAAAATCCCCTGCATTACCTGGCTCATCGCTCTACTCCAGATAGGTGGCGATCCGCTGCGGAGCGCCGCTCTGCGTGACCTGCATCGCCGCGATGACCATGCAGAAACTCTGTATGTTGTCCTGTATGCGCGTAGCCATCGGCGGACCACCATCGAGCCAATCGACGAACTCGGCCAGCAAGTAGTCGTGCCCTATCACCGACAGCGCCGGCGCTTCGTAAACGCGCACGTCCCGGCCAACCTGATGCACCGTCACCTCGTTGCCGTCGGCGATTTCGACCGTGCCCTCTTCAAACTCGGCGCGATAGTACTCGCGGTGCCAGCAGTTGGTAATGCCGGCCGCCGAGGAGTTACCCTCATAGGCTGCATGCACTCCATTGTCCATCCGCATGACGTAAAAACCGCTGGAAAAGTGCTTAAAGCTCGACCACGATGGATTCCAACCAAAGCCTTGCAGCTCTTCGCAGTTCCCGCCCGAGAGAAAGCGCAGCATGTCAAAGTGATGCACCGAGCCTTCAAATAGCAGGCCAAAATCCATATCGTGACGCCAGGTCTTGCCCCACGAACCGTAGGTGCGATAGTCGCACGCATAGCGACCTACCACGTGCTGCAAGCGTCCTAGTTCGCTCGCATCTCGGATGCGCACTAGCTCCTGCTTGTTCGGTGCATAGCGATAGTTTTGAATGATTCCACAGGGCAGCCCCGTTTCGTCTGAAACGCGCAGCATCTCCAGCGCCGCCTCGAGCGTATCGGCAATGGGCTTTTCGCACAACACGGGCAGGCCAGCGCGCATAGCGGCCACCGCCTGGGCGCAGTGAAACTGCGGCGGCGTCGAGATGGCGCAAAAGTCCGCGCTTGTCTCGGCCAAGGCCGCATCGAGATTAGCATAGAGGGCCGCAGCGTTCAAACCCAGGTTTTCTCCCTGCGATGCCAGCACCTCCTCGTTGACGTCGACCAAACCGACGATCTCCACGCGCTCGCTCAGCGCGCCCTGCCAGATATTGATCCAGTGTCCGGCCATACCGCTTCCACCCACCATTAAACAGCGTCGTTTTCCCATAGGTGATCTCCGCTCTTCAATTGATGGAGCCATCGGGCGCAATGCGCCGTCGCTCCGCTTCGACTTCTTCAAACCAGCCGTCCAACGCCGCCGTCATGCGCGCGGTGCGCGCCGCTTCGACCTCGGCAACGTTTACCCGCTCCAGTGGATCGTCGTCCAGATTGTAGAGTTCGACCGGTGCCGGAGGCGGCACGATGAGCCGTGGATCGGGATCGTCCATCAGCTCGGTCACTTCTTCCGGGTGGTACTTATACTTGATGTCCATCTCCACGTAGCGATCCATCTTACGCTGGTCATCTTCCGAAACCGGCTGCAGTCGCTGCTGAGGACGGACCAACTTCCACGGCCCGTCGCGCATAGCTGCGTTAATCCATCCAACCGGCTCGTATTGGTTGAGCTGCCAAAAACGTGGAGGCGGTTGGTCAGCCGCATCCCCTCGAAGCACGGGCAGCGCATTGCGCCCGTCCAGTGCACGCCCCCCTGGACGTTTGATACCCGCTGCCGCCAGCAGCGTCGGCAGCCAATCGACAAAATGCACCTGCTGATCCAACTGCATGCGCCCGGGCAGGCCAGACGGCCAGCGGGCAATCATCGGCACGCGAATACCGCCTTCGTAGACCGAACCTTTCTGTCCGTTCAAGCCGCAGTTATAGCGCCTGCAGTCCGTATCGTAACCGGCCGGCACCTGATC
>JAYOKQ010000012.1:61516-65398 GCA_038119905.1 Gemmatimonadota bacterium
CCCTGATGCCGGTGCAGAAAATCGACGGCTTCGTCGGTAAATACGTCGGTCAAATATCTTCCGTCACTGTCCCAGCGCACGCCGTTGCGCTCGATGCGCCAGTCGAAGTAGTCCATCCAGCCGCCGCAAAAACCGCAAAAGGTGTCAAAACCGCGCGCGTTGGGATGGTAGCGGTCGTCAAGAGCGCCGTTGTGCCATTTGCCAATAAGCCCGGTAGCGTAGCCGGCCGCTCCAAACGAATCGGCCAGCGTGACCTCGTCGAGGGCAATTCGGTCCGCGCCGCGCACTTCCATTGGAGTGAGCGCGCCCGTGCGATGCGAATAGCGACCGGTCAGCAAAGCCGCACGCGATGGTGAACACACCGGTGCACCGGCATAGTGCTGGGCCAGACACAGTCCTTCGTTAGCCAACGCATCTAGGTGCGGCGTGCGCGCGGGGCCGTCGTTAAACAATCCAAAATCGCCGTAGCCCATATCGTCGGCTACAAAGAGCAGCACGTTAGGTCTGCGCATCGAAGCTCGTTAGGCAGATTGGCGGGTGTAAATCAGCGGGTTGAGTTCGTCGTTATCGAGCACGTCGCCCTCGCTGAGTGTCTCTATATACGCATCGGGCAGCACATTTTTTTGTCCGTTGAATACCTCGCCGTCGGGCATGTAGGCACAGGTCATGGCGCGACGACGCCCCGGCGTCATATTGGCACCAGCACCGTGCGCAAGCAGACCGTTGTGAAACGAGCAGTCACCTGCTTTCATCGGCGCAGCCATCGGCGAGCGCTCCTTCCACTGCGGATAGACGCGAAATAGATCGGCTATTTCCTGCGTGATTCCCGAGTTTTCAAACGTCGCTTCCCGGTGCGTGCCCGGCATAAAATACAGGCAGCCGTTGCTCAAAGTCGCGTCGTCGAGCGCCACCCAGATTGAGATAGCATTGCGCGAAGAAAACGACCAGTAGGGATTGTCGAGGTGCCAGGCCGTCGGATTGGCCCAGGGCTCCTTGATCAGCGCCTGATCGTGCCAGATGCGAATACCCTCTACCCCAGCTAGCTCGGCGGCCATCTGACCTAGACGCGGGTCGAGCATAAGTTCGCGCATTCCATCGTGATCCATCCACAGGTTGAGGCGCTGGGTAAAGACGCGATCGTAATACGAATCGCCGCTCTTCCAGTCGCTGTGGGCCATTTTGCGATCCTGGCGATTGGCCACGGCCTCGTCGACGCAGGCGCGCCACGCGGCCAGCTCATCGGCATCGAGAAAACCCTCTATGACCAGCGCACCATCCTGCTGATAGCGTGCAATCTGTTCGGCACTCAACTCATGTTTCATACGTCCCTCTCCAATTGTGCAATGGCAATGCCCTGCTCGCCTGCTACTGAGTAAAGCAGGTAGCATCGGTCTTCTTCTTGGTAAATGGCCGGATCGCGCAGCTGATGCACGGCCTCTCTGGCCAACCCCACGCGCGAAGGCGCAATGGGCAGACAAGCGCCCTCCCAATCTCGCTGCGGCGCCAACAGCCGTTCCGGCTCGGCAAAGGTCCACTCTCGCCAGTCGGCGCGCAAGTCCACCCACGTGTAGAGCAGGCTTTCGGGGGCGTCCTCACTGCGCGAAAACACCAAGTGCAACACGTCGCCCTCCGTCCACAGCGCCGTGTGACGGCAGCGCGGCAGATGTGTAGGCCCCCGCTCGAAATCGCTCAGGCCGTCCGGCGAGCGGTAGGAAATCCCCTTGGCAAAGGCGTAGTGCCAGTCTCCATAGGCAAATACGCGAAAGTAGAATGCCCCAAGTATGGACGGTTCCACTTCAAAATGCAGGCCATCGCGCGAATGGGCGACAAACGAAACCTGGTTAAGGTGCGCCTGTTCGGCGGGTGCAGGCTGGTGAAAGTACATGCGTAGTTGTCCCCGCTCGTAGCAGCAGTGCACGTCGGGGCTGGCAATATGCGCACGGCCTGGCGCTTCTTTCACGTGCAGCACGCCAGGTTCGTAGACCGTCCACGGGCCCGTTAACTGGTCGGCGTACGCCATGCGAATATAGGCGCCGCCGTGATGGGCAAAGTAGAGATAGTAGCGCCCCAGCGCGCCTTCGACCCAGTCGGGCACGCGCACGAGCGAGGGCCCGTTTATATTCTCACCCCGTGCGCCCTCAAGTCCGGGCATATTCGGATAGATAATGGGTCCGTCAACCAGCCGCCGCACGGCAAAGCGCGTGCACGCTTGCATAGCTCGCTCCTCGCGATTTCGCAGTGGCCTCACAGGCTGGCTGCCAAATGCGCGCTACAGTTCGGGAAGTTGAAATACGTCGCCGGTCTCGTCGACCCACTGCGCCAACCGCTCGTGCAGGCGGTGGCGTTCGCTGCGATAGCGCGTATTAAACGCCAAATTTACCTGCTCATAGGGATCGTCGTTGAGATTGTAGAGCATCCACGGCTGGCCCTCCAGCGCGACGTACTTCCAGTTGTCGCGCGTGGCCACGCCGCGCCATGGGCGATCGATGCTGTCGCCGTGTCCGGTCGGAACGACCAACTGCAAATAGGCCGAGTCAGGGTCTTCGGCCGCCGCCACCTTGCGCAGGCGATGGTGCGAATAATCGGCACCGGGCATCCAGTCGGGCACCTCGATATCGCATAGCCCCAGCGAAGTCGGCCCAATATCAACGTGGTTAATTGGCGCATCGACGCGCGTGCCCGCCTTCATCTCGTAGCGGCGTCCACCGCCCAGTATAAACGGCACGCGCACCGCCTCTTCCCACGGCGAAGTCTTGAGAAACTGGCCCTGCGATCCGTGCATATCGCCGTGATCGGAAAAAAACACAATATGCGTATCGTCGTATACACCGCGCGTGCGCAGGGCATCGATCACGCGTCCGACGTTCCAGTCGAGGTTTTCGATCATGCCGTAATATCCTGCCAGTTCGCGCTGGGCACGCGCCCGCACGTCGGCAACATCCGGCACGTTGGGCCGCAGCTGCACCCCCTCTGGCGTGTGCCGACCCATCCACTCGGCCGGCGCCACGTAGGGATTGTGCGGCGGCTGCACGCTCAACGCAGCAAAGAAGGGCTGCGCATCGGCGGCTCGCTCCTCTATGTGCTTGAGCAGTATGTCCGTGAGCGCGTCCGTTTCGTACCGAGGCAGACGGTGCGATTCCACCTCCTCGTCGCCGACGTGGCCGTGGAGCCAAGTATCGTACTGTGCGTTGTTGTTCTCGTAGCCCAACCAGGTATCGAAACCACCGCGGCGTTCGCGCGGAATATGGTGAAATACCGCCCGTCCCTCGCGCTCTTGAAACCCATCCAAGTGCCACTTGCCGAAGTAGGCCGTGTGGTAGCCGGCCGCGCGAAAGGGCTGGGCGACGGTTAGCAGTTCCGGCGGCAGGCGCATTTGATGGCCGGGCACGGCGCGGTGGGGGTAGCGTCCCGACAGCAGGGAACCGCGATAGGGACAGCACAGCGGACAGCCCGACACCGCCCGCGAAAACGTCACGCCATCGGCAGCCAATGCATCGATATTCGGCGTGTGGAGATTGGCATCTCCCATACAACCCAGTGCCTGCGCGCGATGCTGGTCGCCAAATATCCAAATGAGATTGGGTCGTTGCGTCATATATAGCCTCCACAAGCGTGTGTGTTGGGGCACGCGATGCATCCCATCGCTCCCTGCGTGCTTTTCCCAATATAGGGCCGAGGGCCAAGGGCTACCACCGGAGAAGCCGCATGTTGACATGGGATGGGCACGCGCTACTTTACAGCAAAACCGAAGGAGGCTGTTTACATCGGCGCGATACGCGGCGCGGATCTTCCCACATGTCACTTCGCTATGTCATAGCTACCGGCTTCCTGAGCCTAATCGGCCTGCTCGCATTGCGCGATGGCGCCAAGACCTTCGACCTA
>JAYOKQ010000013.1:0-64889 GCA_038119905.1 Gemmatimonadota bacterium
TGATAGCAGGGGAAATGCCCCATGCCGCCGTCGCCGTCATACACGCGCGTGGTCGGCGTTTCGCTGACGATCGTTATATTGGGCTGCGGGTTGACGCGCCCTTCGCGCATCATGTTGACGTACCCCGGCGTTTGTCGCGTGCCGTGGCTGTGCACGCCGCGCAGGTCGGTCAGCACTAGGAGCTCGGCCATCAGCTGGGCGTCGGCTGACGAAGTGCCCGCTTTTTCAAAGAGCGCGGCGACCAGCTGGCGCAGCGGTTCTTGGGGCAGGCGGATGCCCGTGTTGGGAGGGACGTTTGAACCCACAGATAGTCTCCTTGGCAGAATGATTCGCGCGCTAAATACGCTCTCGTACCACCTGCTGTCAAGTAAGCTGAGATTGCCTATATTGGCCCAATTTATTTGCTTTTATCGTTCTGATCTATACGAACGGATAGTGTCCAAACATCCGGAGAGGTCCGCATGGTTTACGACGTGGTTTTGCGCGGTGCGCGCGTGATGGATCCGGCACAAAATATCGACGGAGTGCTTGATGTCGCTGTGCTCGATGGGCGCGTTGCCGCCGTTGCCGAGCACATTGTCGAATCGGGGCGCAGGGAATTCGATCTCAGCGGCGCGCTGCTGACGCCGGGCTGGATCGACATACACGCCCACCTCTATCCGGGCAGCACTACGTGGGGTATCCGCGCAGACGCGCATTATCTGTCGACTGGGGTGACCACGGCTGTCGATGCCGGCAGTGCTGGTTGGGCCAATTTGCAGGGCTATCTCGACTATGTCGTCGCTCCGGCTCGCACGCAGTTCCTATCCTTTGTGCACGTGTGCGGAATAGGTCTTACTTATGGTCCGCTACCCGAATTGGCCGATATGCGCTATGCCGATGCTGAACGCACCGCCTTCGTCATCGAGCACTTTGCCGAACACTGCGTCGGAGTCAAAGTGCGGCAGGGCGAGGGGCAGGTAGCCGACAACGGCATTGAACCGCTGCGTCTGGCTGTGCAGGCGGCTGAATGGGCCGAGGTGCCGGTTATGGTGCACATTGGTCGTGGTGTGCCGCTGCCCGACGTGCTCGGTCTAATGCGACCGCGCGACATCGTCACGCACTGCTATCAAGGCACAGGTGATGGGATTGTTGCCGAGGACGAGACGATTCTTGCCGAGGTGCTTCAGGCGCGTCGAGACGGCATTTTATTTGACGTAGGCCACGGTGGAGGCAGCTTCGACTACGGCATTGCCATCAGCGCGCTTGCGCAGGGCTTTGTCTCCGATGTCATCAGCACGGATCTTCACGCTCACAGCTGGGACGTGCCCGTCGAGAGCTTGCCGCATACGGCTTCTAAATTGCTCAATCTCGGCGTGCCGATCGAGAGCATCGTGCGCCAGTGCACGAGCAACGCCGCGTTTGCCATTGGCCGCGAGCACGAACTGGGCACGCTGCGAGTAGGCAGCGTTGCCGACATAGCGGCTTTTGATATGGTGGAGGGCGCGTTCGAGTACCGCGACGTGCGCGGCCGCGTCGAAACGGGAGTGCAGCGCATAGAGGCGCGTCTGTGTCTGCGGGCTGGCACGCCGTATAGCCCGGACGAACTCCGCGGCGAAGTAGAAGAGGATTTGGCGCGCGCCCGCTTTGCCAAAGGGCTCAACAGCAAGCGCCTCAAAGAGCTGGGATGGAGCAGGGGATGAGATGGTTGGACTGATGGTCGGCGGTGTGGACCCGTGCTAGTGCACTTGGACATATCCGAGCGGCGTCTCGTGTTAGACGGACGCACGTGGGGCACGGTTGGCGCTTATGAACAGCTAGAGGGAAGCGCCCACTTTGCGTTTGATCCGCTGCATCCGCTTAACGCTGCCATGGTCGATTTGGGGCGAGCACAGCGCGACGCACAGGGCCGCGTTGCATGCCGCGCAGATTTTTGGATACTCAAACCGGTCGAAGCAGAGAGCGGCAGCGGTAGCTTGCTCTATTACGTCGTCAACCGCGGGCGCAAGGGCGCGCTGGGCACGTTTAACTTGGCGACGGGCTCTAACCGTCCCGAAACGCCTGGCGAATTTGGTGACGGCCTGCTGATGGAAGCGGGTTTCACCGTGGCCGCGTGTGCGTGGCAGGCCGACGTGCCGCCCGAGGCGCCCGACAATCCACACCTTATGACGCTCGATGCACCGACGATCGAGGCCACGGGGCCAGTGTGCTGTGAGATATTGGTCGATGAGCTGACGTATGTGCACTCGCTCGGCAGCCGCTACCACCGTCCGTACGAGGTGGCGCCTGGTAGTCAGATGCAGGCCGAGCTCAGCGTGCGCGAGCGGCCCTACGACGAGCCCGTGCCGATCCAGCGCGATGCGTGGTCCTTTACTCGCCTTGACGATGGGCGTCCGGCCGTTGACTACCGCGCTGGGTTCGAACCGGGTCTGCTATACAATGTGGTGTACACGGCCTGTAATCCGACGGTGATGGGCATCGGTTTGGCCGCGACCCGCGATTTTGTCGCGCATCTGAAGGGCGATGCCAAGTTTCGCATCGACCGAGCCTATGGATTTGGCTCGTCGCAAAGCGGGCGTTTTCTGCGCCAGCTGCTCTACGATGGGTTTAATGAGAGCGAGGCGGGGCAGCAGGTTTTTGATGGGCTGCAAATTAACGTAGCCGGTGCCGGGCGCGGTTCGTTTAACCACCGTTTTGCCCAGCCCTCTCGTCACGCTAGCGCCCACTTTGATGTGTACTATCCGACGGAGCAATTTCCCTTTGCCGACGGCCTGCAGTCCGACGGCGAGGAGGGCGAAGACGGGCTGTTCAGCCGCTGCGCGGCGCGCGGCGTGGTGCCCAAGGTCTTCCACGTAAACTCGTCGACGGAGTACTGGAATCGCGGCGCGGCATTAGCCCACGTAGATGTGACGGGTCAGCGCGATTTAGATCTGCACGATCAGGCGCGCATCTACCACTTCGCCAGCACGCAGCACGGAGCCGCCGACTTGCCGAGTGGAAAAGATGAGCTGCCGGGCAATCCCGTCGAGTTCAAACTGGGACATCGTGCGCTGCTGATGGCGCTGGATGCGTGGGTGCGCGAGGGGCGCGAACCGCCGGCGAGCTGTTATCCAACGCTGAAGGCCGGCACGCTGGTCGCTCCACGCGATGGAGCATTCGGCTTTCCTGTGCTGCCGGGCCTAGCGCGACCCACCGCAGCGCGCAGGGTATGTCGGCTCGATTTTGGTCCGCGTTGGCCAGAGGGCATAATCGATAGTGCCCTGCCGGAACGAGGCGCATTCTATCCGACGCTGGTGCCGGCTGTCGATTCGGATGGCAACGAGATTGAGGGAATTCGACTGCCCGAGGTCGCCGTTCCGCTGGGCACCTTTGTCGGTTGGCGGTTACGCGATGCGGACATGGGAGCTCCTTGGGCGATGGTTGGCCTGTCGGGTGCGTGGCTGCCTTTTGCAGCCCATATGCCGGCGTCGGGCGATCCCCGCCCCCCGCTTTCTGCGCGCTATGACGACGCAGATGACTATCGCGAGCAGTGTTTGGATGCGGCGCGCGATTTGGTGGCGCGGGGTTATTTGTTAGAGCGCGATATAGAGCGCGTTGGTAAACGAGCCGTCGATATGTACAATTGGGCCGTGCTTCGCTAGTTCACTACATACTTTTTCAGAGGGGAAACCAGTGCTTCAACACACAGATGATTTGCGAATTGAACGAGTAAAACCGCTGCTTCCGCCGGCTATTCTCATGGAGGAATTGCCCATAACGGAACGCGCGTCTAACACGGTGGCCAACGCGCGCCGCGATGCGGAGGCTATTTTGCGCGGTGACGACGATCGCCTCGTCGTAGTCGTTGGTCCGTGTTCCATTCACGATCCGAAGGCTGCTATCGAATACGGTAGCCGTCTTAAGGAGAAGATGGCTGAGCTCAGCGGCGATCTCTGTTTGATTATGCGAGTATATTTCGAAAAGCCGCGTACGACGGTGGGCTGGAAAGGTCTGATCAACGATCCCAATCTCGACGGCAGTTTCAATATCAACAACGGACTGCGTGCCGGTCGCAAATTGCTGCTGGAGCTGACGGATATGGGCCTGCCGGCAGGTTCCGAATTTCTCGATACGATTTCTCCGCAGTTTATTGCCGATCTGATATCGTGGGGTGCCATCGGCGCGCGCACCACTGAAAGCCAGATCCACCGCGAGCTAGCTTCGGGTTTGTCGATGCCTGTCGGTTTTAAAAATGGCACCGATGGCACCGTGCAAATTGCCGTTGATGCTATCGGCGCAGCTTGCCATCCGCACCATTTTCTCTCTGTTACCAAGCAGGGAATTTCCGCCATCGTTTCAACGGCGGGTAACGACTCCTGTCACGTCATTCTGCGCGGCGGGAACAGCGGACCGAACTATTCGGCTGCCGACGTAGACAGCGTCTCCGCCCAGCTGGAAAAAGCGGGCGTGGCGCATCGCGTGATGGTCGACTGTAGCCACGGCAACAGCAACAAGGACCACGCCCGGCAGCCGTTGGTCGCCGATGAAGTTGCCGCACAGGTAGCTGCCGGTTCGGACCGGATTTTTGGCGTCATGCTAGAGAGCCATCTAGTAGAGGGTCGACAGGATCAAAAGCCCGATCAGCCGCTGGTGTATGGACAGAGCATAACCGATGCGTGTATTTCTTGGGATACGACGGTCGGCGTGTTGGACAAACTAGCCGAAGCTGTGCGAACGCGCCGGTCGCAGCGTTGATCGACCCGTTTGCACGGTGTGCGGCGTGCGGTAGGGCACTGGTGGCAGTCGCATGACGGAGACAAAGCCGATCCGTGGTTCTTGGTTTGAATTCCAGCACCACAACAAGGCCGAAGGCGTCTATTGGAATCCGGCCTGCGCGCAGTTTAGCGCCGCCGATTGGCACGAAAAAGTTGGAGAGATGGCGGCCATCGGCTTGGATTACTTGGTGCTGATGGCCGTGGCGCTCGACCACAAGACCTTCTATCCGAGCGCGCTGTGGCCGTCTTGGGAGCTGGCCTGTTCAGATCCGCTCGAGGCGCTGTTGAGCGCGGCCGATGATCACCAAATCCGCGTGTTCGTCGGCAACGGCTTTTGGGGTCAGTGGGATAGTCCGGGTATCATTTCCGATCGCGCGGCGCGGACTCGCCGTCTGCAGGCGATGGAGGAGTTGGCAACCCGCTACGGTCATCACGCCAGCTTCTACGGCTGGTACTGGGCTAATGAAGCCGGCATCAACGGTCATTTTGCCGAAGCCTTTATCGACTATGCGCGCGAGTGCAGTCGCTGCGCGCGTGCGCTGATGCCATCTGCGCCGACGATGATTGCCCCCTATGGAACGAATCGGGTGCAGCCCGACGATGAGTTCGTACGGCAGCTGGACGCTATGGAAGTCGATATCGTCGCCTACCAAGACGAGGTTGGCGTGCGAAAGTCGCGCGTCGAACAGACGCCGGCCTATTACGAAGCGCTGCGTCGCGTGCACGACCGAGTGCCCCAAGTCAAGCTGTGGGCCGACGTCGAACTCTTTGAATTTGAGGGCGACGTATACAGGAGCGCCCTGCTGCCGGCTCCGTTTGCGCGCGTCGAGCGCCAGCTAGCGGCTGTTTCGCCCTACGTGGACGAGATCCTCGTCTACCAAACGCTGGGCATGACGAATGCCCCCGATTCGCCGGTGTTTGCAGGTCACGAAGATTCCAGTGCGCTGTATGCCGACTACGCCGGCTGGCTGCAGCGCCACTATCCGGACAGATTGCGTTGAGATTGGAGCGCCCATGAGCTTCGGTATTACCAAGACGATTCCTGCAGATGAGGGGATTGCGCGCGTAGAGAGTCTCTACGACGGCAGCGTAGACGAGTACGAGTTCCACATGGCCGGTACGCCGTCTAAGCTCGGCGTTGGTGACTACGTCTACACGATTTTTGAGCATAAGATTCGCGGGCGACTGCAGATTACGCGCCTCGAGGGGGGCGCAGTTAATCCCAAGTCGGGCAAGCCGCGCACGTTGGTTTTTGTCAAAGCCCCCGGCGAGCGCCTCGACGAACCCGTCCCGCGCAAAGGACACCAGGGCACGCGCTACTACGACGGGAGCGACTGGCCGCAGTAAAGAGGGTGCTGTTGGTTAATTCCATGCAACTAGATACCGCTCACCAGAATGACCGGCAAAAGAGTGCCGGTGCGTTGAGCGCCCGGAGCGGCGTTACGATCCGCGTCTGCTCCCAACGCCTCGACGGTACTGCGCCTTGAGAGACATCGCTTTTTTATTTCTGTGCGAGGCTTTTTCCCGCACGGGAGGCATCGTTGTCCTGTCCAGCATGGCGCTGGTGGGACGCGAGCTGGCCCCCCATACGGCCCTGGCTACGCTGCCGCTGGCCCTGGCGCCGGTCAGCACCATGCTGACGACGGTTCCCGCCGCGCGCCTGATGCAGCGGCGCGGTCGCAAGGTTGGCTTTGCCCTAGGCGCTAGCTTGGGGATTCTGGGCGGGTTGATAGGCTGTGCTGCTTTGTTCAGCCAACATTTTGTGCTGCTCTGTTTGGGGGCTATCGGCCTAGGAGCGGTCAATGGATTTTCCACCTACTATCGCTTCGCCGCTGCCGAAGTAGTCGACGAGTCTTGGCGCAGCCGCGCCATCTCGCTGGTCATGGCCGGGGGGATCGTTGCGGCCGTAGCGGGCTCGAATTTGGCAACGTGGTCTCGGGGCCTCTTTGCCGATTACCTCTTTGCCGGTTCCTACTTGGCCATTGCCGCGATCCAAGTGCTCGTGCTCGTGGCGCTGTCGTTTGTGCGCTTTCCCGCGCCGTCAGCCGCAGAGAGCGAGGGCGGGGGGCGTTCGCTTAGAGAAATCGCCGCTGATCCTCGCTTTGTGCTGGCCCTTATTGGCGCCGTCGCTAGCTGGGCCGTGATGTCGCTGCTGATGAATGCCACGCCGCTGTCCATGCATCGACACATGCACAGCTTTGACGATACGGCCTGGGTCATTCAGTGGCACGTGCTCGGAATGTTCGTGCCGTCTTTTTTTACGGGGCATCTCATCAGCCGCGTTGGCGAACGTCCCGTCATGGCCGCGGGCTTGCTGCTGCTGGCGGCCTCGGCGTTGACCAATCTTGGCGGCGTTGCGCTGCACAACTATGCGGTGGGTCTTACGCTGTTGGGCGTGGGCTGGAACCTGCTCTTTGTCGGATCGACTTCGCTGCTGGCGATGATATACCGCCCCGAGGAAAAAGCGCGCGTGCAGTCGGCCAACGACTTTGTCATATACGGACTGATGGTGCTGACGACCTTTGGTTCGGCTCCGCTAGAAGAAGCCGTTGGTTGGGAGATGCTCAACATACTGGCTCTGCCGCTGCTGGCTGCCGTGGGGCTGGCCATGTGGGTTATGCATCGTCGCAGTGATCCTGCTGTAGCCTAGTTTTTACTCTTCCATACCTGCATCCGTTAGCGCCGCCAGCAGCGGCGGCACGCCGAAGTATACCAGACTTAGTGCGGTAGGTGTCATGGCCACGGCTCCGCGGCGGCTGGGGTTTTCGCTCCAGTCCTGCGCTGAGCGCAGATGGCGCAGAATGGCCTGTCCGATCGTTAGGTAGCGCTTCTGGCCGGTAAGGCTATAGGCGCGGGCCAAGCTGCCGCAGAGTATGCCGTAGTAGTGCTGCCCTAGCGCGTGGTCGGTGCTAAAGGCTTCCGGTCCACCGCAAAACCAGTCTACGGCGCGCAGGTAGGTTTGCGCTACGTCGTCGCGCCCTGTAAGCCGGTGCATGAGCTCGAGTCCGATGAGCAAGTAGTGCGTTTGATAGCCCTTTTGTTCCGCATAGGGCAGGACTTTTTTCAGCGCGCTAAACGAACCGCCGAGCGCGCGAAACTCGTCGTCGCTAAAGGGCGGTGCCGTATTCATTTCGACCGCCAGCGTTGACCCCTCGGTGGCCATGCCGTAGGGTGCCTGGTCGGGTAGCTTGTCTTCGGTGGATACCTGAAAGCGTTTGTGCCAGCTGCCGTCTGCGTTCTGTCCGCGTGCGATGACGTCGTAGACGGATTCGGCCCGCCGCATAAAGTGCTCTTGGCCCGTTACCTCGTAGGCGTAGAGCAGGCCGCGCAGCACGTTGGCGATCGAGCGCAGGCTAAAGCTGTAGCGGGGATCTTCCGTCCAGCGATAGTTCATAAAGAAGGTGCCGGCTTGCTCGATGACCTCGCGTGCGCGCCCGTCGCCTGTCAGGTAGTATAGATCGACCCAGTTGTCGATGAACGTATGCGATGCGCAGGGCTCGTCGCCGAAGTGATCCATGCTGTGGCGATAGCAGCCGCCGACCCAGTAGGGGCGCAGCGGATGATAGTGACAGGTGTCGACGTCGAGCGAGTGGCGCGTCATGGCCTCGGCTAGATCGAAGGAGCGCCGTTGGCCGGTGCGCAGAAAGTGCAGCCAGATGGCGTGGCGCGGATCCCACTCGCTGTTGCACCAACCCCAGCGTCCGCGAAAGCGCCAGGCATCGGCTCCTTCTTCCCAGGTGGCTAATACGTCGCCCCAGTCGAGATAGCCGTACCAGCGTTCTCGTTCGATCTGTCGCTGCATCCACTCGACAAAACCGTCTAACATGCGTTCGCTTTCGTCGTGGCCCTGCCGCTGACCGTTGCCCAGCAGCGGCGCGCGCGTAGCGCTCCGTTCGTCTTGGGTTACGCACGGCCAGTGGAGCGTAGCACAAAGATCGCTCTCGACGGCTGCGGCATCGGCCCCGAAGCAAAGAAAAAACTCGCTGCTCTTGGCGCTGCCCAAGCCGTCGCCGTAGACGCCTTCGCCCTCGTGCCAGGCAACGTCTTCTGAATAGCGCTGGTAGCGCAGCTGGCGGTCCTCTTCGCTGTGCCAGAGAAAGATGTCGATGCCCGAGGCGCTGGCCCCAAGTGCTTTGGGGTATTCTTCGGCCATGTAGCGCAGCGCTACGCCTGCCGCTGCGTCGTCCCTGTCGAGCAGCACCCAACCGCCGCAGCGGGTGCCCTCTGCCCGCTTTTCGCGCTGTCGGCCGTCGCTCTGGATGAGTTGGAAGTAATCGTCGCTCTCTTGGGCGAGTAGGGCATACTCGCCGTCGGCCAACGACTGCTCTCGTCGGCGCACGGCATCGGTGATATAGCGCGCCGTGGGTTCAGCTGTTAGCGGTAAGTGCAGTCCCAGTTGGCGCACCCCTACCTCGCGCGCCGATCCCGTAAATACAACGGTGTGGACGACTCGTATAAAGGTACGTCCAGCGTAGGCGTAAAGGCGCGTGATTAGGCGCAGCGGGCGATAGCCGACGTAGTGGTGCATAGGTATGTCGGCTTGGTAGGCGCCGCTGCAGCGAATAACGGTGCGCAGCGGGCCGGCTTCTTCTACGCAAGCGGTGTACTCGTCCTCGGCAAGTGATGCGCGGCAGGTGCCGCCCATGCCGTAGAGTCGCCTGCCCGTGCCGCCGTCGTGCGACGACTCACTGATGACGGCCCACGCATCGCCCGAGGCGCGCTCGACAAGCGAACGTTCGGGAACAAAGTGGCCATCCTTTTCGCGTCGCCCGAGTTCGGCGCTGTCGACCAGGGAAAAACGCCGTTTGCTAACGGCGAAGCGCAGCGGGCCAGTACACACGGAGATGGCGGTATCGTCCTCTGTGATTTCGATGGGATATTGGGGCGAGGCGGCTGCTGGCGCCGTGCCCCAGCGCAGGGAAAACGTTCGCTCCTGACCGGGCATCAGGTCGGCCTGAAAGTCGACGAGAAGCCATTTGATGCTGCCGTCGGGCCAGTGCGCTAGCGGGCGTAGCTGCGCTGGGTGCGCGATGTTGGCTTCATCCTGCAGCACCAGTGCTTCGGTCTGAGATACGGCGCCTTCGGGCAGGGCCACTCCGCGCGTCAGGGGCCATTCCCTGCAGACGGTTTCGCGCTCTTGGCGCACGCGTAGCAGCACGCACTCACTCTTTTCCATGTATCCAATCTCCCATGTCGACTGCGCTGGCTTTGGGGCCAATTTGCCCAAGCTATGGGGGCCGCCTATTTTTTCGCCCCGACAGAAGTATATAGCAAATTAGTGAGAGAGGAGCGATTCGTGAAACTCGACGGCCGACTGACGGCAAAAAAACTGCAGCCCGCAATTGCGCGCTTTTTAGATTTGACCGCCCGCAAGATTTACGATCTCGATAAAAAGTGGGATCCCGCCAAAGGCACGCCTGTTTTTACGTGGAAGGGTCGCTATACGACGCGTGGCTGGACCGAGTGGACGCAAGGCTTTCAATACGGCTGCGCGATTCTACAGTACGATATGACGGGCGACGAGCGCTTTTTGGAAATAGGTCGCAGCAAGACGGTGTCGCATATGGCACCACACGTGTCGCATATCGGCGTGCACGACCACGGCTTTAACAACCTGTCGACCTATGGCAATCTGCGCCGCCTGATGCTTGAAGGCGTGCTGCCCCACGACCAGCGCGAATTGGAGTTTTACGAGTTGGCGATCAAATTGTCCGGCGCCGTGCAGGCGGCCCGCTGGACGGAAACGGCCTATGGAAACGGCTTTATCCATTCGTTTAACGGGCCGCACTCGCTCTTTTCCGACACAATGCGTTCGCTGCGTATTCTCGGTTTAGCTCACGAGCTGGGACACGTGCTCATGGGGGAAGGCGACAAGGCCATCAGCCTGCTGGGTCGTCTGATTGAACATGCAACGAGCAACGCCCAGTATAACGTCTACTACGGCGAGGGGCGCGACAGTTACGACGTGTCCGGTCGCGTCGTGCACGAATCCATTTTCAATACCAAAGACGGTCAGTACCGCTGCCCGAGCACCCAGCAGGGCTACGCGCCGTTTTCGACCTGGACGCGCGGATTGGCCTGGGTGCTGCTGGGCTACGCCGAGCAGTTGGAATACTTCGACACGCTGTCGGCTGCTACGCTCAAGCCGTTGGGTGGCAAGGCTGCGCTGGTCAAGATGATGGAACGAGCGGCGCTGGCTACGGCCGAGTTTCACATCGAAAACTCCTTTGCCGACGGTGTGCCCTTCTGGGATACTGGAGCGCCCGGCGTGGCTTCGTTTGGCAAGATTAGCAGCGCGCCTTCTGATCCCTATAACGACGTTGAGCCGTTGGACAGCTCGGCGGCGGCTATTTGTGGGCAGGGCTATTTACGACTGGGGAATTACTATGCTGGCAAGGGCGATAAGGCCAAGGCGAGCCGCTATCGCGCGGCTGCGTTGAAGATCGCCGCAACGCTTATGGAAGAGCCTTATATGTCGACCGATCCGCGTCATCAAGGTATTACGCTGCACGCGATATACCACCGTCCCAACGGTTGGGACTACGTGCCGCCGAAGCGCAAGATTCCCTGCGGCGAGTCGGCTATGTGGGGCGACTATCACACGATGGAACTGATCAATCTGATCAAACGCGAGGCCGAGGGTAAAGCGTATCCGGTCTTTTTCAAGTAGGAGTTAGCTATGAAGATAACGGCCATCAAACCGATTCTGGCGCGCTTTGGCAATCGCCCGCGCGTGCTGGTTAAGATAGAAACCGACGAGGGGATCACCGGCTGGGGCGAAGCCTATTCTATCGGTCCAGACCTGTCGGTGGCGCCTGTCATTGACTACTGCTTCGAGCTGATCAAGGGCATCGATCCGCGCCGCATCGAGTTTATTATGATGAAGCTCATGCAGCAGTTTCGCTTTCCGCCCGGCGGCGTGGGACTATCGGCCATCTCGGCCATAGATCACGCGCTGTGGGATATCTCCGGTAAGGCAGCGGGACTCCCGGTGTATATGCTGCTGGGTGGGGCGGCGCGCGACAAGATTCGCGTCTATCGCAGCATCGGCGGGCGCGACGGCAAAGAGGCGGCCGAACAGGCGCATAGGCTGCACGAGGAATACGGCTTCACTGCGTTTAAGACGAGTCCCTACAGGCTGAACCCGGATGCCAGTCGCTGGGGGCTAGTCTGCCGCGAGGCCGCGCGTTATTTTGAGGATATTCGCAAGAATACGCCCGAGGAGTGGGAGTTTGCCTTTGATCCGCACGCCAAGATCTTCGAGCCGATCCTAGCCCTACAGCTGGCTAACGCGCTGGCGCCCTACGACCCGTTTTTCTATGAGGAGCCGCTGCGTCCAGAGCACATGCCGGCCTGGTCAAAGCTGCGCTCGCAGATGCAGGTGCCGCTGGCTACCGGCGAGTCGCTCTACACGCGCTTTGAGTTTTTGGACCTGCTGGCCTGTCAGGGCGCCGATATCATTCAGCCGGACATTTGCGTGTGCGGTGGCCTGCTGGAAATGCGCAAAATCGCCGCCATTGCTGAGGCCCATTACGTCAGCGTGGCGCCGCACAATCCAATGGGGCCGCTGGCCACTGCGGTCAACGTGCACTTTGCCGCTTCGCAGCCCAACTTCAAGATTCTCGAATACATCTTGCCGACGGAAACCGATTGGCACGATTGGGTGGACGAACCCTACCTACCCAAAGACGGCTATCTCGAGCTGCGACCCGACCGGCCGGGACTGGGCGTCGAGATCAACGAAGACGCCATTACGGGTGACGAGTACGTGCACTGGGAGCGTTCGAGTCCGACGCGACCCGACGGGTCAACGGGCTATATTTAGAGCGAACAAACGGTAGAACATAGAGAGCGGGCCGGAGGTTATTCCTCCGGCCCGCTCTGCGTTTAGGTGTGATGGTAGTAGCTACTCCACGTCGACGTCGAGTATATAGCGTGCGGCCGGAGAGATGCGTTTAAAGGTCTCATGGCGCAAATACGTGCGCTGGTCGAGCTGCTGGCGGTGCTCGCGCGCCGTAAAGTAGCAGTGCATAGCGCGCCGCTGCAGGTCGACGCTGGTGTTGGTGGTGCCACCGTGCCAGGTGTGGCTATTAAAGACGGCGACGGTTCCCGCCGGTGCGATCACGTATTCCTCGTCCGGATGCGGTGCGGTGGCATCTTCCAGCGCGTTGCGCGGGTGCGGCTTTTTGTGCGAACCTGGCACCAAGCGCGTGCAGCCGTTGTCGCGGCTAAAATCGTCGAGCAGCCAGATGGAGTTGCAGACGTGAAACTGGCCGTCGTAGTCGGCGCCCCAGTCGGCGTGCAGGCCCTGGAGTCCCTCGCCGGGCAGCGCATCGCGCGCGTTGAGCGAGGACAGCTTAAAGTCGCGGCCGATGACGTGCCGTATACAGGCCAACACCTGGGGATGCGTGTAGACTAAATCGAACACTTCGCCCTTGTTGACGAGGTCAGATAGCCGTCGCGTGCCCTTTTCTTGGTGGACTTCGATGCCGGCGCCGGGTCCCTCGCGCTCACACAATTCTTCAAAACGCGCACGCAGCGCTTCGAGCCATGCGTCATCGATAACTCCGGGTAAGATCGCGTAGCCCTTGTCGTCGAGGTCGCGGCGGGTGTCGTCGCTGATCGCGTCGGGTGTGGCGCCAAGGTCGCATAGCGCCTGTGTTATATCCATGTGTGGAGGTCCTGGTTATATGGTCGTGTGTGGGTTCGCACTGCCCTGTATATCTGCGTTAGATCTCTTTGGCTCAACGGTCCAAATGGGATTTCATGCGTTGGGCGAAATAGGCGTAGATCGATTCGCGGTGACCGGCGTCGTAGCGCTGGGCGTTGGCCGTGTCGAGCACGGGGGCCTCTTCGTCCAAGTGCACGGCATAAGGAGCGTCAAACAGCGCCCACTGCGCAAGAGCTGACTTCATATTGGATATGGACTGGGCACATTCGGGATCGCTGTAGCAATTGTTCAGCTCGTATGGATCGTTGGCCAGGTTGAAAAACTGCGAGTGTGCCTCGTTGCGGCACCAGAGCAGCTTGTGCTGCTGCGAGCGCACCATGTAGCTGTGGCCGTTGCCCGATTCTGCGAAGATATACGGGCGCTCTGGCAGGGCCCGCAGATCGGTTCCGGCCATGTGCTTGGGTATATCGCAGCCGGCGCTCTGCAGCAGTGTAGGTGCCAGATCTACGCTGTTGACCAGCGCCTCGGAAACGGTTCCGGCACTCAGCTGTTTCGGGTATTTCACGATTAGCGGCACGCGAATTAGCGGCTCGTACATGTAGTTTCCCTTGAGCAGCAGATGGTGGTAGCCCATGTAGTCGCCGTGATCGCTGTTGTATAGGACCAGCGTATTGTCGTACAGCCCTTTGTCTTTAAGCAGCGAGACTAGGCGGCCGACGTGGTAGTCGATTTGGGAAATCGTCGCGTAATAGTAGGCCATCGCGCGGCGTATCTTCTGCTCTGTCATCTGGTCCGAGGGGAAGTAGCCTCGGCTGAAGGCCAGATCCTGCGGCAGCGGGGCCGGAGTGTAGCCGGGCAGCAACTGCAGCGCGTTGGGGTCGTAGCGATCGGCCCAGGACGCCGGCGGATCAAAGGGATGATGCGGCTTGATAAAGCTCGTCATGAGCAGGTTGCCGCCGCCGCTCCACGAGGCGACTTCCTCCACGGCACGGTCGGCGATCCAGGTTGTGGAGTGGTGTGCCTCGTCTAGGTCGGATACGAGGGCGCCTACGTTGTCCCAGTACTCGGCGGGGGCATGCTGACGGTACTCGTGCTCTTGGTCTAGCAGGTCGACAAAATGACCTTGGCCCTCGTCGCGCAGCCAGCGGTGATAGTCGTCGTCGTAGCGCCCGGCGCCGTTCTGTTCGGCTAGTAGCAGTTGGTCAAAGCCGACGTCGGCGTAGGTCGGCGTCAGGTGCATCTTGCCCACGGCTTTGGTCCGGTAGCCGGCTTCGCGTAGAATGCGTGGAAAGGTGGCCAGCCCTGCAGGCAGCGTGCAGTGATTGCTGCCGCCCAAATGCTGGCGCACGTAGAGGCCCGACAAGAAAGAGTAGCGCGATGGCGTGCAGACTGGATAGGGACAAAACGAGTGGTCATAGCGCACACCGTCTTCGGCTAATGCGTCGATGTGCGGCGTTTGCACGTCGGGGTTACCGTAGGCGCCCAAGCAGTCGGCGCGGTGCTGGTCCGCCTGTATAATGAGAATGTTGGGGCGCGTGGTAGAATCTGTCATGGGCGTGTATGCCGTCTCGTTATGTAGATGATTGCCAAAGCGGGTGCGAATGCAGGCAATGATGCGGTTTTATGGGGCCTCTGCCATCAGCGCCTTGAGTGGAACGTCCTCGTCGCGCGGGATGTAGTAGCTCAGGGCATCGTCCACTGCGCCTAGCAGCTGCCTCTGAATGGGATTGGCTCGCGCCATCAGCGCGTCGGGCATTTGCACGTAGTCCATTGGTTTGACCCAGCGGTAGGCGTAGCCGACAAAGAGCGTTTTGCGCGCAAATCCCGCCCAGTTGTGTCCGATGGAATGGAAGGTGCGTTGTTCAAAAACGAAGGCCGATCCGGCGCGTACGTTCATCGCTTTTGCGCCGCGTAAAAGGCCTGTATCCGAGTCAACGGGTGGGCGCCCGTGCATGCGGTTGGAGCCTGGCACGATCCACGTTGCGCCCGAGGAAGGCAGCGTTTGGTCGCTCAGCGCATAGGCGATTTTGAGCAGAATGCGCGGGTGGGGTTCGGTCATTTCGTGCGAGGAGGTGCCGCCGTCTCGATGCCAGCCGAGCTGACGCTTTCTCTCGGGGCTGGGTTCGGCCTGCGATGGTAGGACGATCAGGTGGGTCGTGATCATCTGGATATTCCAGCCGAGGATCTGCCAGGCCAGGGGCGCCGTCGTTGGATGGTCGAGCAGCTGTAAAAAGGCGTCGTCATGGACGATGCAGTTGCGCAGGTTGAGCTTACCCGACGGCTCTAACGTGCCTTCTTGCTCGGCGCGCGCGTAGATATCGTCGGTGGCTCGGTTCAGCTCCTCTAGCAGGCTGGGTGAGAGCGCATCCTCGATCAGCAAATAGCCGTTTTCCTCAAAGAAAGCAGCGTCGGCCTCGCTTAAAACAGCAGGTTGGGATTGTGTCATAGGAGTGAATTCTAGTTGTGTGGGCGTCGATATAGGAGGGGGAAGGTATTGCGCCGCGACGCCGCAGGCAAGCGGGGGACTTTTACGGAGGCGTTTATTAGATTAGCGGACACACAGCGAGGTCGACCATTCACATCGAAAGAGAGTGCGTCCCATGAGCGCGTTAGAAGGTATCCGCGTCGTAGATTTCACCCAGGTCATCTTTGGACCTGCGGCTACGCAGGTATTGGCCGATCACGGGGCCGAAGTCGTGAAGGTCGAGCGGCCCGGATTGGGCGACCTCGCTCGCGCTTTTGGCCCCTGGCACAACGAACAGAGCCTGCCTTTTTCCAGCCTCAACTTGGGCAAGCAGAGCCTCGTCATCGATCTCAAACGAGACGAGGGGTTGGACGTAGTGCATCGGTTGCTCGAAGGGGCGGATGTGTTGGTGCACAACTTTCGCTCCGGCGCTGTGATGGAAAAGCTTGGGTTGGACTACGCCACGCTCGAGGAGCGCTATCCGCGATTGGTCTATGCGGTGGGTTCGGGTTACGGCTCTAGTGGACCCTACGTCGAGCGCAACAAGGGCGGACACGAGTCTATGGCGCAGGCTCTCAGCGGCGCCGCTGCGCGCTTTGTCGGGGCGCATGGTCCTCAGCGCTTGCCCTTTACCGTGGCCGATTTCACCGGTGGCATGCTGCTGGCACAGGCTATCTTGCTTGCGCTCTTTGCGCGCGAGCGAACCGGCAGAGGTCAGTATGTCGAGACGTCGCTGTTAGATGGTATGATGCGCATGCAGGCGTGGAATACCTCCAAGCTGCTCAACGTCGGCGACGATGGCGAGGACGATGGCTCGGGGGGTGCTACCCATCCGCGCGGTAATCCGCTCGATGGAGCCGTATTCCAAACAGCGGATGGTTATCTGATGGTAACGGCGCTCTTTCGTCCTTTTGACGTGCTAATACGCGACCTGGAAGAGGCGCTGGGGATGACCGGTTTGGCCGCCGATCCGCGCTTTGCTGACTTGGAAACGGCCAAAGACCATCGCGCTGCGCTGCGCGCCCTGTTGGAGCCGATTTTTGCACAGCGGCCCAGCCAAGAGTGGATACCCCTGCTGGAAGCCAAAGACATCCTCGTTGCACCTGTGCGCTCAACGGCCGAGGCGCTCGCCGACCCGCAGCTGGTAGAGAACAATCTGCTGGTCGAAGTCGAACACGCAGAGGTTGGCGTTACCCGGCACGTTGGCACCCCCCTGCGCCTGAGCGACACGCCGGCTGTTCGGGCGCGTCCAGCACCTATGATCGGTGAACACAGCGCGCAGGTGCTGCGCGCCATCGGCTATGAAGAGGCGGAGATTACTCGGCTATTTGCCGAGCGTATTGTGGGCTAGTGCGGGTTGATATGGCAGCGAGTGCAGCGTTGTTGGCCTATATTTAACGGTCGAGACCGACGTTGTTCAGTGTAAACGAACGGGTCTAACCGTCGGGGTAAGAGACATATCCTAATGAGCGGAATGCAGCGGCAATGAACGTCGATAACAGAATAGATTTACGCGGAGAATGGCAGGTTGAGGGGGCGGGTACCCGCTTTTCCCTAACGGTGCCCGGAGATGTGCACA
Organism: Gemmatimonadota bacterium; assembly: GCA_038119905.1. Classification (GTDB taxonomy): domain Bacteria; phylum Latescibacterota; class UBA2968; order UBA8231; family UBA8231. Next base: position 17,448 of record JAYOKQ010000013.1, read on the forward strand.
GCGCGCTATTGGATGCGGGTCATATAGAGGATCCTTATTGGGGCACTAACGAGCTTGATATGCAGCATTTACACCGAGAAGATTGGCTCTTTTCCCGCGTCGTTTCCGTAGATGCAGAATTTTTGAGGGCTCCGTCGATCTACCTGCATTTCGATAGCATAGATACGGTGGCAGAGGTTTGCGTCAACGGTGCGGTCGTCGGCCGCAGCGACAATATGTTTGCGCGGCGCCGCTTTGAGGTGAAAAACCATCTCCGAGAGGGTGACAACGCGCTGACAGTGCGCATTTACTCGGCGGAAAACACGGCGTTAGAGCGCGTCGACCAGATGCCCTACGAAATTCCCGGCAGCGACTATCCCGTGCAGTCGCCGCATCGCAATCTAGTGCGTAAGGTGCAGTGCCATGCCGGCTGGGACTGGGGCTGCTGTCTGATGGCGGCCGGTCTCTATGGAGAGGTTTATCTGGGGGCGGCGCAGCCGGGGCGCATAGAGCACGTCTACACGGAGCAGCATTTTAACGGCGGCGTGTGCGCGGTGGATGTGTGCGTAGAGGTCCTGGCGGCCGAAGCGGGACCGAGTGAGCTTGTCATCTGCGTCGATGGGGGCGAGCAGCGCGTATTCGTTGATCTGCGCGAGGGGATCAACGAGCTGCGTCAGCGCGTCGAAATTGCCGATCCCCAGCGCTGGTGGCCGGCCGGCTATGGTCAACAGTCGCTCTATAAATTGGCGATTGAAGTGGCCGGTGATTGGGTAGAAAAGCGCATTGGCCTGCGCGAATTAGAGCTGGTCACAGAAGAAGACGAGCGCGGTTTGAGCTTTGCTTTTCGCGTCAACGGCGTCGACGTATTTGCCAAGGGGGCCAATTGGATTCCCTGCGATGCGCTGCCGACTCGGCAGACCCGTGCGGCGCTGGACGACCTGCTCAGCAGCGCTGTCGAGGCGAATATGAACATGATCCGCGTTTGGGGCGGCGGTCAGTACGAGTCGGAAGATTTTTACGATCTGTGCGACGAAAAGGGCCTACTGGTGTGGCAGGATTTTATGTTCTCCTGCTCGACCTATCCGGCGACCAAGGATTTTCTTGCCAGCGTCGAAGAGGAGGCTCGCTATCAGGTCAAGCGTTTGCGCGACCACGCCTGTATCGCGCTGTGGTGCGGCAACAACGAGGATCTTGGCGCGCTGAATTGGTTTCCTGCGTCGCGGGAAAACCGTGACCGCTACTTAGTCGACTACGATCGGCTTACCGAGGGGGTGCTGGGCCGCGTGGTCGACGAATGCGATCCGACGCGTTCGTTTTGGCCGTCTTCGCCCTGCGGTGGGCGCGGCGACTATTCCGACAACTGGCACGATGATTCGCGCGGTGATATGCACTATTGGCAGGTCTGGCATTCAGGTAAGTCCTTTGACGCCTACTACGACGTCGTGCCGCGCTTTTGTTCGGAATTTGGCTATCAGTCGTTTCCCTCAATGGAGACAATTCGAACCTACGCGCCAGAAGATCAGTTCAACGTCACGGCGCCGATTATGGAGCACCACCAGCGCAACCCCGGCGGCAACTCCAAGATAACTGAGATGTTCACGCGCTATTTCCGCATGCCCGATGGCTTTGCCAACTTTGTCTACCTGAGTCAGGTGCAGCAGGGGTTGGCCATCAAGACTGCGGTCGAGCACTGGCGCCATCTGCGGCCCATTTGCATGGGGACGCTCTACTGGCAGCTCAACGATCTGTGGCCGGTGTGTTCCTGGTCTTCACTGGAATACGGCGGCAAGTGGAAGTTGCTGCACTACATGGCCAAACGCTTTTACGCGCCTACCATCGTCTCTGCGTTCCAAACTGAGCGCGGTGAGCTGGAGATTTGGGCTACCAACGACCAGATGCAAGCTGTCGATGCAAACGTTGAGTTGCGCGTGTTCACCTTTGATGGTACGATGGTTTCTACGAGCGATTTGTCGGCCCGCGTCGAAGCAGGTAGTGCGCTGCAGCTGCGCACGTTTGCCGTCGACGAACTCGCTCCTGCGCCCGTCGACGTGTTTGCCGTGCTGGACCTGACGGTCGGTGAGACTACATTCCGCAACGAACACGCATTTGCCCCGTGGAAATCGTGTGCGCTGCCCGTTGCAGACGTGCGGTTTCGCGTCGTCGAAGCGGCTGACGGGGGCCTAGCCGTTTCTGTGCAGACCGATGCGCCGGTCTTTTACCTGACAATAGAGGCGCAGGGCGTTTCGGGCGTCTTTGAGGACAATGGATTTACTCTATTGCCGGACGAGGAGCGCATCGTATCTTTTAAGAGCAAAGGGAAGGATGTATCGGCCCAGATGTTGTCGGCCGCCCTGCGGGTTCAACACCTGCGTTCTACATACCTATAAAGTTTTACAACGTATTTTGATCATTATGATTAGACAAGTAAAAGAAGCGGTGAAGAAAAGCGTTTCGTGGTGCGTTATGCTCTGTGCCTGCGTCTGGGCCAGCGCCGGTTGGGCCCAAGATTTTGCTTGGGACGAGATGTCGATAGAGGACCTGATGGAAGTCGAGGTTTTTTCCGCTTCCAAAAAGGAGGAGCCGCTCTTCGTGTCGCCGGCTGCGGTGTATGTGCTCACCGCCGAAGAAATTCACCGCAGTGGAGCCACCTCTATACCGGATGCGCTACGCGGCGTGCCTGGGGTGGAAGTCGCGCGCATTGACGCCAGTAAATGGGCGGTGTCTGTGCGAGGTTTCAACGATGTATTTGCGGATAAACTGCTGGTCATGATCGATGGTCGGACCATCTATTCGCCCTTGTTTAACGGCGTCATTTGGTCGGAGCACGAAATCGCGCTGCAGGACGTTGAGCGCATTGAAGTGGTGCGCGGACCGGGAGGCACGCTGTGGGGTGCCAACGCAGTCAACGGCGTCATAAATATCATTACGCGGAGTGCCACCGATACCAAAGGAATCGTAGTAACGCAGTCATTGGGCAGCGAGACGCGCGCGCGCCTGAGTACGTCGTACGGGCTCAAGATAGGTCCCTGGAATGGGGCGTTACGCCTGCACTATGCCTCTTATGGATCGACCGTACGCAACGGTCAGAATGCCAACGATGAGTGGTCTACGGGCCGCATCGGTTTTCGCGCCGATCGAACCTTGGACAACGGCGACCAACTCTCGCTTGACGTGAGTGGATATAGCAACGAGGCGCGCGACAATTACCGCATACCGGTCTTTGAAGCGCCCTTTATAGAGGAGCGCAACGCCGATTCTCATACGTCGGGCGGATACGTTATGGCCGGGTGGTCGCGCACGGTATCGGATCGCTCTTCTTGGCGGGTCACAGCGTATTACGACGATTCAAACAGAGATACAGGCGAACTGACAAAAGGTGAACTTCACACGTGGGATATTGACCTGCTGCATAACTGGCAGCTGAGCGACCGGCACCAGCTCGTTTGGGGGGCTGGCTATCGGCAGTATTGGGATTCGTTTAGAGAGGGCGAATTCGTGTACTTCTCTCCCTCTTCGCGCTGGTATAGCGTGCGCAATGCTTTCGTTCAGGATGAATTTACCTTATGGCCCAATCGCTTGAAGATCACGGCCGGTGCTAAAGTAGAGCATTCCTCTTTCTCGGGTGTGTCGGTGTCTCCAAGCGCTCGTGTAGCATGGACGCCCAATGCATCGAACACGGCTTGGGCCGCCTTTTCTCGGGCCAATCGCACACCGGCACGCGGCGATCAAGACCTGCGTGCTATTGGCAGCGTGCAGGAATTTATCACGGGGACGCGGCGCGACACCGCTCTGTTCGTACTGCGCGGCAGCTCCAATTTTAAAGACGAACAGGCCGAGTCGTTCGAGGTGGGCTATAGAGCGCTGCTCGGAGAGCGTTTTCGGCTGGATATGGCGGCCTATTCAACGCGCTACATGATGTTGCACACCAACGAGCTCGTGACGCCGGAGTTTGATCCGCGCTACGGTCGCGTGGTCTTTCCCATTTCCTTTGCCAACAATATGGATGCCGTTGCGCGCGGTTTCGAAGTGGCCTTGGATACGGAGCTAACCGCGGAATGGCGCCTGAGAGGTACCTACACCCATACCGATATATCTGTAGAAGTCGATGGTTTTTACGACGAAGGCTCGTCTTGGGAGTATATCTCACCGGCCCATCAATTTGCTCTGCGTTCGTCGAACAAATGTCTCTGGGACGTGTTGTGTGACTTGCAGCTGCGTTACGTCGGCGAGGTGGGCGACTTCAGAGGCGGGGAATATGTAACACAGGCCGATGCGTATTGGGGGCTTGATCTGCGCTTTTCAAAAGCGATTTCCGATCGCCTGGAAATTGCCCTGGTGGGTCACAATCTGCTCAACGATCGTCACACCGAGTTTCGCGTGCCGATCACGCCGATCGTCGAATCCGATATACAGCGCGGCTTTAATTTCTCCGTGCGCTGGACGCCTGAGAGCCTATAGCGCGTCTGTCTATGCGCTCGTGTCGTTACACCATTTGTTCAGCGTTTCGCGCAACACATGTTGGTCAAAGGGTTTTGTCAGCACGTCAACCATACCCGCCTGAAAAGCCTGCTCTCTTATCTCGGGCTGGGCGTCGGCCGTTAGCGCGATAATCGGCACGTGCCGCTGTTTGTCGTGCGTTTCGCTGCCCAAGATTTGCTGCGTCGCTTCTAATCCATCCATAACCGGCATGTGCACATCCATCAGTATGATATCGGGATGGTGTTGCTGCCAGGCTTCGATGGCCTGCTGGCCATCTTCTGCTGTAAATACGCGATAATTCCACTTTTCTATCATGCGCTGCGCTACCAGCACGTTGACGGCATTATCGTCGACGAGTAAAACGCGCCGCTGCGGTGCGTTTTTGTCTGCTTCGATTTCCAACGCCTCTATTTTCGAAGCTGTAGGTGCCGCTGCATCAGGCATCAGCAGGCGCAGTGTAAAACAAGATCCTTCGCCCGCTACGCTCTCTACCAACAGAGCTCCTCCATGTAATTCTGCCAGCTGCTTAGTAATTGTCAGCCCCAAGCCCGAACCACGTCGTCCCGTATTTTTTTCGCGCTGATCGATCTGCTCAAAGGGGACGAAAATTCGTTCTAAATCTTCAGGGGCTATGCCCCGCCCACTGTCGCGGACGGCGATGCGCCAGAAATCGGGCTCCCCGTCCGCTGATACGACTAGGTCAATGCGTCCATCTTGCGTGAACTTGATGGCGTTGCCCACTAGGTTAGTCAGCATTTGCATAAGGCTGTTGCGATCACCCGAAAGCCAGCGCGGCAGATCGTCGGGTAGCGACAGCGATAGCGCGTTGCCGCTTTCTCTGGCCTGTTGGTTAAAGATGCTGATTAGCTCGCGAAAGGTGCCGGGTGCGTCAAAAGCGGTGCGGTGGATTTCCAGCCTGCCTGCATTGAGGCGCTCGAGATCGAGAATGTTGTTTATGAGTGTGAGCAAGTGCCGTCCCGCCGCACCCATTTCCGTTAGGTAGCGCGTGCGCTCGACAGGATTGATGTGGGTATCGAGCAGCAGTGCGTTAAGGCCGATAATGGCGTTGAGCGGAGTGCGGATCTCGTGGCTCATTACGGATAGAAAATTAGCCTTTGCGCGCTCGGCCTCTTGAGCGAGCGCGCGTGCTTTCTCTAGGTCGGTTACGTCGGCGCCATACAGGTTAACGCTCTCGCTGCTGTGCGTTAGGACAGCGTTTAGCTGGAATACGCGTTCGCCTATAGGCAGGGCAATGACCGCTGGCCCTTGGTCCGCGAATACGCGGTCTATGGTCGCAATGAGCTCAGCGTGTTGAACGGGCTGATCCAGAGCGACTAGGTCGGGCAGTCGATCTAGGCTAGCCCGATTGGCGAGTATGACGATGTGTTGGCGGTTGACGCGGAAAACCGGATTGGGATTTCTGAGAAAGAAATTGGCGAAATTGACCACTTCGCGCTCGCTGAGTGTGCGCGCAATCTTGTGCGCGCATACGGCCGCAATGTTCTCGACGATGCGCAAGTGATGTGGTTGATAAAAATTCGTTTCTGGGTGTTCGCTGTCGATTACACCGATGACGCGGCCGTCTGCTATGATTGGCACCGCCATTTCGGAAAGGCGCATGTCGTCGTCGAGTATATAGCGACCGTCCAACCGCGTGTCGCCGATGATTTCGCTGCGGCCGCTGGCACCTACTGCCCCGACGATACCTTGGTTTAGCGGTATGAAAATGGGTTGGTGAATTTCTCTATAATTAAGCTTTTTGGGACCGTAGGCGGCTTTTTGTTCCCAAACCTGGCGCTCGTCGTTGAGCAGGTAAATGACGCAGTCTTCAAAGCCTAGCTGACCAATACAGTGCTCGGCGATATCCCACAAGATATCCTCCTGCGAGTCGTCTTGATACGAACTGCGCGAGAAGTACTCGATGATATCGACCTGCAGCGCTAGGTAGTCGGACTGATTCTGTGCTTGCTGCGCATCGGCCTGCCGCTTGCGGGTATACAGCCACCACGCAAAGGTGCCACAGACTAGTGCGGCACCCAGTACTAGGGATATGGAGAAATGAATGGGCACGTGGATAGGCCCCCAAGCGTGGAGGAGGACTAGTCTTCTAGGTGGAGAGCCCAGCGCATGCAGCCGAGAATGTGCTGGCGGAACCACGCTTCGTGCCACAGGGCATCGGGGTGCCCCAGGGCGGTGTACATAACGCGTCCCTCGCCGTAGTTATGGCACCAACCAAGGGCATAGTCGTGGTCTTCTCGATTGCCTTTGGTCAAATCGACGCTCTCGTTATCAATCCGCATCAGCACGCGCGTTTTGCTGCGATCCCATGCCTTGAAGGTGTAGATCTCGTCTGTAACCTTAAAGTGTTGGCCGAGTGTACGCGTGGCAGGGTGGTCCGAGTCTTCGACGATGACGCCAACTTCCTGATGCCAAGGGTGGCCGGCGAAGTAGCCACCCAGCATCTCTCCGTATTCCGGCCAATCATAGCCGGTATCTGTAGCGTTGTGCACGCCGAGAAAGCCCTTTCCGCTGCGCACGAAGTCTAGTATGGCCGCCTTTTGCTCGTCGTCAAAGTCGAGGTTGCCCGTGGTGGCAAATACCAGCAGATCGAGCTGGGCCAGGCTCTCGGTATTGATGCGGTTTAGATGGTGCGTCGTCTGCACTCTCCAGCCCTGCTCGGCTCCGATGTGCTTAAAAGCGACTTCCGCATCGGGTAAATAGCTGTGTTCAAAACCGGCTGAGTGACGGAGCATGAGGATATTCACGTGGTCTTCCTTTTTTGTTGGTAGATAGGTCCTGTAGGGCTATGGCTGATCTTAGGTTAGAGTTGGGCAGCGCAGAAATCTGCCATCGTTTCATCGGAAATCTGAGCACAGGCCGCCTGCACGTTGCGCTCTAACTGTTCGACATTGAGGCTGCCGATGGGATGGCCGTGTATGCGCTCTTCGCGCAGGCAAAACTGCAGAGCCAGATCGAGCAGCTCGACGTCGCGTTCGGCACACCATAGGCGCATGGCTTCGGCGCGGCGCTGATCGTCACCCCACTTGTCTCGTGGGACAAAGCGCTCTACCGGCACGCCGGTGAGCCAGCCACGCATAATGGACCAGCCGTTGAGCACGCCGAGATCGCGCTCAGCGGCTGCCGGTAGGATGTCGTCAGCCGCCGACTGACGAAGTAAATTGTAGTCGCTAAAGCACAGCAGGGCATCGATGCGGCCCGATTCGATTGCGGCTAGGTGAAAGGCGTGTGGGTTCATGCCGTAGCCGATGAAATCGACGAGGTTGCGTTCACGCGCTTTTTCCAACCCCTCCAGCGAGCCGCCGGGCGCGAGCGTGGGGTCGATCTGCGGGGGATCGTGTATGAACAGCACGTCGAATTTCTCGATGCCGAGAATGTCGAGTTGATCTTGCGTATCGGCCAACGCCCTTTCGCTAGAGTAATCGGGATCGCCCTGGCCGTAAAAGCCCCATGCGGCTGCGCTGTGATGACAGATACGACCGCTAATGATCACTTCGTCGCGCTGTATAACACCTTCCTTGAGAGCCAAGCCGAGTTTGCCGAGTGAGTTTCCATAGCAGCGCGCGCAATCAAAATGGTTGACGCCGAGATCGACGGCGTGGCGAATAAGAGCGAGTGCCTCGTCGCTGCTAACAGGTCCAAAATTGTCGCCGAATCCCTGTGTGCCAAAGGGAACGACGGGAATGGTGAGCTCTGTTTTTCCCCACCGTCGGCGCGGGCATATTAGTTTGTTGGTCATGGTGTGCTCCTCCGTAGTGCAAACGATAAGTCAGGGTGCGTTAGCGGGCAACAGAGGACTTCACAATATGTGTAGGCCTAGTTATAATCAATGTATGCAAATAGAATGGAAAGACTGGTTTTCCATGCGTCGTCGCAGCACGCCGCGCGTTCGCGTGAACTGGATGATTGATGTGGAAGTGCCCAATAGTCAACCGATGCACTATATCGGCCTACTTGCTCGCGATATGAGCACAGAGGGTATTCGCCTAGAGGGCAGCGATGCCGATCGCGTGCGCGAGCTGCTTTCGGAAGATGGCCGAGTATGGATGAAGCTTCGCCTAAAGGGTTTGCAGCCGCCGCTGCCGCGCGTGCAGGCTGAGCTGTGCTGGGGACTGGGAGAAAAGCCGCACTTTCTCACCGGCTGGCGTTTTACTGACATCGACTCCCACACGATTCAGCTCATCGAGGTGTACGTGGCTGATCACCAAGACGATATCGTCGAAGAAGACACCTAGTTACGCGGCGATTGATTGGGTATATCAAACAAAAAAGGCGGTTGGTGATGCAGAGATCACCAACCGCCTTTTGCGCGTACAAAACGTCTTATTCGCTGGCCTTCTCGTAGAAGCTGATGCGCTCGTCGGCCAAGTCAATCATTGCGCTGGCCGATGCATTGGGCTCGGAGGGCACGATTTCCATATTGATGTCGCGCGCCTTGCGGCTGCCGTTGATATCGCGTGCGCGTATGGAGAGCGAACGGCAGGTAGAAAAGGCGTTATTCTCTTTTTCGAGGCGCAGAGCGACTTCGCGCGAAAACATAGAATCTGGCATATGAAAACTCCCGGCGAATGGTGCGTTTCAAACTAAGCAGCCAAAAAATATATGTGATTTTATAGGCAATGGCAAATTGTTAGTCGCCTTGTAGACGCGCCTCAACGAGGACGTCCAGTTTGGGAAAACTGCGCTGTAGATAGGCATTGCCCTCGCGCAAAATGCGCTGTTGTTCGGGGACTTCGCCGTAGCCGGCATGAATCCGCTCGACGTTTTCCATGCCGTTAACGATGCGGGCGAAGGGCGCAAAGCCCATGCGATCAAAGTCGCTGTTGTCGCTCAAGTTAACAAAGATCTGCGTGGTGCGACTGTGCGGTGTGCTGCTGCTGGCAAAGGCAAGCGTGCCGCGCTGGTTGGTCAGCTTGGCTGCATCGTCGGGGAAGGTCGCCTCGTACCAGCGTCCGGCAATTTCCGGCACGCCGTGCAGGCCAAACTGCACGAGTCGTTCCGGCACAACGCGAAAAAAACGCTGATCGTCGAAGAATCCGTGCCGAACCAAATTGTAAAAGCGGTCTGCGGCGTGGGGCGCCCATCGCCGTTCTACTTCGATGCTAAAGTCGCCTACGCTGGTTGCAACGCGCACTACGTAGCGCTCGGGTGCCGACTCGTCGAGCTGTGCGGGTTCCATGAGCGCGGCTAGATTCACGCCACCGCTGTGTTTGGCTCCGGCTTCCTGAAGCAAGCGAGCGATGTCGCCGTATCCACCGGCTTGGGCCAGCGCCAGTGCGGTGCTGCCCAGCGTCGATCTTCGATTGGGATCGGCTCCGGCCGCCAGGAGCATATTGACCTGGTCGGTGGCTCCGCGTTGGCTGGCGGCCATGAGCGGCGTGCCGTCGGTGGCGTCTGCTAGGTTGGGATCAGCGCCCCCGTTTAGCAGGAGCGTGAGCGTCTCTACGTCACCGTGAGTGGCTGCTTCGACTAGCGGCGTCGTCACCCCGCCGCTGGCGTTGGGATCGGCGCCGGCAGCCAGCAGCCGTTCGACTATCGCGCGGTGTGGAGCTGCGTGTTCTAAGGCGGCGTAGCCACCGCTGACGACGTTGGGTTCCATGCCGGCGCGCAGAAACAGCCTAACGGCCTCGTCGTCTGCGCGCTGTAGTGACTGGGCAAAGTCGTCTCGCGAGTAGCTATAGCCCTTGTCGATGAGTGCGCGCCGCGCCTGTTTGGGGGACTGCTCGCAGGCAACCGACAGGCACGTTATGGCGGTGAGCAGTGCGTAGAGTACTGAGCGATACATGGCGGCGCTCCCGGTATGTGTTAGGGCGTTTTTCGCGAATAGTAAGAGCGCTTCAGATCGCCCAATACTTCCACAGGTCTTCCGGTATGTCGTAGCGCATTTGTTCGCGTTCGGTGTGGTGCCAGCGCGAGAACAGCCCCAGACGCGGTCGTCGCTGGATATTGGACGAACCCGTATGACACAGAAAACAGTGCCAGAAGATGACGTCGCCAGCCTGTGCGGCAAATTGCTGAGGTGGCTGTGGCGCATCGTCGGAGAATAACCCCCAGGTTCGCTCCTGCCAGTCGCTGCGCTGGGTAAAGCTACCATCGATGTGGCTCGGGTTCTGCAGAAAATACTGGTGCGTGGTAAGGTGGCTCTGAGGCCAGTAGACAAAAGCGCCCCCTTCCTCTTGCACGTCTTCCAGATAGGCGGTCGCGCCGAGCATAAAACCACCGCTCCAGCCACCCGGACCGTAGCCGTCGATATGGCCGGTGGCCGGCATCTGCCAGTGTCCTTCACTGCGCGGCCACTGTACTAGCATAGAGCCGCCTCCACCGGCAAACTGACCGCCGCCTAACTGCTGTACGACCTGCTGCATCTGTGGCAGATGACCAAAGAGGGGATCCGTGCTAAAGCCGTCTATCACGTAGTTGTCGGGCCAACTCGTCGGGTTGTTGGAGTCGGCTGATACATGGCTCCAAAACTGTTCGTTCCAGTTTTCAATATGTTCGGAGTCAATAAAATCGGGCAGCACTACAAAGCCCTGCTCTTTAAAGTGGGCGATGTCTCTGTCGGTCAGCAAAGTAGTTCCTTTCATTGATGTGCGGTGAGTGCGTAGTCTGTTTTTATTTGACTTGGAGTGCCTGCAGCGCGGCTTTTAAATAGCCCAAGTCGTAGGCGCGCGCCTTATGCCCCCATTCCGTATCCCCGGCCATGCCCAGCGGGATATGCGCTAACAGCGGTCCGCTGAATCCGGACCGTTGTAGCGCTCGTATGGCACGCGGAATGTGGACGTCGCCTTCGTCTAAAAAGGAGGTGTTGCCGTCCTGGGTGTTGCGTGCGCGCGCTATATACACCGGTGCCGCTAGCGCATCGAGCGCCGCGGTCGGATCGTCGCCTAAGCGGTCTAACGATAGGTCAAAGCCCATGCCCGGCAGGGCGTCGAAGCCGGACCAGGCCAAACGCACACCGGCGTCTTCTGCCGTGCGCGCGAGGGCGCGCAACTCCTCTTCGGATAGGGCGATCTCCGGCGCGTTGTATGGGGTGCTGAGTGCTCCGCCCCGGCCGATGGGCTGAGGCGGTTCCGAGGATGGCTGGGTGATCCCCGTACAGCTGATCAGGTCAATGCCAGCGGTGCTTGCGGCAGTCACTGCACGTTGAGCCGTTTCTAGGTCTGTCAGCACGAACCCGTCGATACCAGCTAGGCGTAGCCCCGTGCGTTCAACGCGGTTTTTTAGTGCGATCAGCGTTTGCTCGTCGCAGCGGTCGACCTGTGCTAGCGCATAATCGACGCCGAGCTGTTGGCAGAAGATGAGCTGGTCATCGCGGCCAAATTGCACGCTTAGTGCAATATGCATATCAGTCACCTTCCCCTTCTGCCAGCGTCTGCACGAGGCCCTTTAAATAGCCGACCTGAAAGGCAAAGGAGCGATCGGCATGGCCATTGTCACCAATAACGCCAGGGCAGTGGTCAATGCGGATGACGCCTTCATAGTCCACGTCGTTAAATGCCTTGACCGCTTCGACCATATCGATATCCCCTTCGTCGGGGAAAACTTCGTCAAAAAAGGGCACCTGGCCGCGCGGATTGCGGAAGTGGGCAAAGAAGATTTTGCGCTGGCTGCCGAAGTGGCGGATGGCTTTAACAACGTCCATGTTGACCATAGTGCCGATCGTACCCATGCAAAAGCCGAGACCGTTGTTGGGGCTGGGCACGGCGTCTATGGCGCGCTGTAGACCATCCCAGCTGATCAAAATACGCGCCACGCCCATAAAACTAGGCACGGGTGCATCGTCTGGATGTGCGGCGATCTTAACGCCGGCTTCTTCTGCCACGGGCACGATGCGCTCGAGGAAGTAGATCAGGTTGGACCACACTTCTTCCGATGCCATATCGCGGTCGGGAATGTGGGGATATGGATGTGGATCTGGGCCCTTACCCAGCCAGTCTAAGCACGCCGCGGGCATGCGCTCGGCTAGCTCCATATCAAAGCGCGGATAGCGCGCTCCGCCGCGCCCCGTCGGGCTGTATTCGGTGCGTAGGCCGCCCAGCAGCATCCATTGGTATTGCAGCACGCCGATGCCCACCTCGCCCATGTTGCGAATGGACTGACAGACGTTGTCGATCTGCTCGTCGCGGCCCTCCTGACCGAACATGACCTTGTTATAGCACAGCGGAGGCAGATTTTCGATTACGTCCCAGACAAGTCCGTTTTCGGCAAAGAAATCTCTGCGTCGGCGCAGGTCGTCCAATTCGAGCACGCCGTTGGCCGATGGGCTTGCACCGCTGACGACGTGGGTTAGACCAAGTTGGCGAATAAACTGCATGTGCTCTGCATCGCCACCGGTTTGCAGCGCTATTTTCATACGTCCCTCAGTTGGTTTACGGGGTTGCGCAGTAGAGTAGTGCGCGCGTCGAACGGTGGAAATTATAGAACGGCTAAAGGCCCTAGAGCAAACATTCGTTTAGTTGCCGTCGCTGCGCTCGAGCGACAGTCGGACCTTTTGCTGCTTTAAGGATAGGACGGTAAGCGGCGTTTCGTGCTGGATGTGTTCACGCTGCACGGTGAAGGTGCGGCGTCCGAGCCGCGCTAGGTCGGCGTCTATGACTAGGGCAAAGTGGCCGTCGACCGCTAGCAGCACTTCGCGCCGCGGTCCGATCACCTCTATGTTAACGCTGTCGGGTTCTATCGCGGCGATGTCGAATTCGCCGGGCAGGTTTTCGACCACGACGGGGACTTTGAGCTCAGCTCGCTCCTCTGCGGCCCCAGGCACCAAGACGAGCCAGGCCGCCAGCGCCATAGACAGTCCAGCAAAGGCCTCTAATGCGCCGCGCAGCACCGTGCGAGGGCGTAGCACGACGGGTGATTTAACGCTGGGCAGGTGCGTTTCAATGGCTTCGCGCAGCTGGCTTGACTCGGCCAATACATGGAGCCTCCCGGCTGCTGCGACGGCGATTGTGCCGCGCTCTTCCGATACGACCAGACAGACGGCATCGCAGCGTTCGGCTAGACCGAGAGCCGCGGCATGGCGCGTGCCGCCCGCTGCCAGCTCTGCGCGATTCTCCGACAGAGGCAGGTGGACGGCAAAGCGCGTCACGCGGTCGTTTTGCCACAGCACCGCCCCATCGTGACCGGGAGAATGGCTGTCGAATAGGCTGACCAGGAGCTCTTCGCTGGGTTCGGCATCAAGAGAGATACCGCCTTGGAGATGCCGTTCGACCGGGTCGCGCCCCGGCAGCACGACGAGCGCACCCCAGCGCTGCTGGGCCAATCGCTGTAGCGCGCGTATGAGAATGGCCGTGCGATGGGTATCGGGCGCTGCCTTCTGACGGCGCAGCCCGAGCACGGCGATGCGCTCAAAAAGGCGGCGCAGATCGTCTTGGAACACAACGACGAGAAAAATAACCAAGGCGGCGAAAAAACCCTGGAAAAACCAGGCCGTAAGCTGCAGCTCGAGCTGCATGGCGGCCAGATAAAACAGCCACACAAAGAGCAGTCCGACTAGCGCTAGGATAGCGTGTACCCTGCGCGCCCAGGCGATGGCCCCCCAGATCAAGAGGCCGACTACGCAGATATCAATGAGATCTTTTAGATGTATGTAGCGCAGGAAATCGTGCATGGCAGCGTATGGTTTTGCGCAAGTATAAGCCCAAGTCCTTTCGCTGGACAAGGCGCAATGTGCGCGAGGTCGTCATAGGGGGCGTATGCGCACGCGTGCCCCTGGCCCCCAATAACAGCATCTCTTTTTTCGCAGTGCGTGGAAAAGGAGTTTATCTGCGCCTCCTTGTTGCCTATGTTGTAGGCTCTTTTGAAAGGCAATAAATCCATGGATTTTCTCTTCCGCCGCGTTTATCGCGGCTCGTTAAAGATGGTTGTACTCGACTGGGCTGGCACGACTGTAGACTTTGGATGTTTCGCGCCAGCCGGGGTTTTTGTGCGCGTTTTCGCGGAGATGGGCGTCGAGATCAGCATGCGCGAAGCGCGCGAGCCGATGGGCCTGCACAAGCGCGATCACATTCGCGCCATTTCGCATATGGAGCGGGTCGCGGCCGCCTGGTCAGCACAGCACGGTCGGCCGTGCACCGAGGGCGACGTAGAGGCGATGTTCGAACGCTTTGTGCCTCTGCAATTAGAAGTGCTAGCCGACTACGCAGAACTGGTCTCCGAAGTGCCGCTCGCCCAGGCGAGCTTTCGTCGTCGCGGGTTGTCCATCGGCACGACGACCGGCTACAACCGGCAGATGATGGACGTGCTAGCTCCACTGGCCAAGCGCCAAGGCTACGAACCGGACCATATTGTTTGCGCTAGCGAGGTGCCGGCGGGTCGGCCGGCACCTTGGATGGCGCTGCGCAACGCGGAGCGCCTGGGCGTTTACCCGCTGGAAGCCTGCGTGAAGATCGGCGACACGCCGTCGGATATAGCCGAGGGCCTCAACGCCGGCATGTGGAGCGTGGGCGTGCTGATGTCGAGCAACGAGCTAGGTATGAGCCCAGCGGATATTCGCCGGGCATCCGACGATGAGTTGGCGCGACGCAAGGAGTGGGCGCGCACGCGCCTGCTGGGCGCTGGGGCCCATTTTGTGATCGAGTCACTGACTGAAATAAACGCCGTTCTGGACGAGATCGAAGTGCGGCTCAGAGCGGGAGAGAGACCCTGAACCGCCGTCAGTTTATAAAGTATACTGCGGCTGGCACGGTGCTGGCCCTGAGCGATCCTTTGCGAGGCTGGACGCAGCGGTCCGCCGTGGAGAATGGGGACATGACGAGTTGGAGTGTAGCAGATATTCAGCGGCAGATGCGCGCGGGACAGCTCAGCGCGCGCGCGCTCACCGAAGCCTATTTGCAGCGCATCGGAGAGATCGACCGCAGCGGTCCTGCGATCAACTCAGTCATAGAGCTCAATCCGCAGGCCGTCGAGCAGGCCGCTCGTTTAGACGCTGAGCGGTCGGCCGGCGTCGTTCGCGGTCCGCTGCACGGCGTTCCCGTGCTCATCAAGGACAACATCGATACGGCAGACGCGCTGCAGACCACGGCTGGATCGCTGGCTCTTGAGGGACACGTCGCTGCGCGCGATGCCCACGTCGTCGAACGGATGCGTGCGGCCGGCGTCGTGCTGCTGGGCAAAACCAACCTGAGTGAATGGGCTAACTTTCGCTCAACGCGCTCCACTAGCGGCTGGAGCAGTCGAGGTGGACAAACGCGCAATCCACACGTGCTCGATCGTTCGCCGTGTGGATCGAGTTCGGGTTCGGGCGCTGCGGTGGCGGCCCAACTGTGCGCCGTGGCCGTGGGCACAGAGACGGATGGTTCCGTCGTGTGTCCGTCCAATAGTAACGGTATTGTCGGCATTAAGCCCACGCTGGGGTTGGTGAGCCGTTCGGGCATTATCCCTATTGCTCACAGTCAGGATACGGCTGGTCCGATGGCACGCAGCGTGGCTGATGCGGCTGCACTGCTCGGCGCGATGGCCGGCGCGGATCGGCGCGACCCGGCGACGACGGCTACGGGCCGGAACGTGCAAACGGACTATGTGCGGTACTTGGACGAGGGAGCTGTTAAGGGCTCGCGTCTTGGAATCGCGCGCAATTTTTTTGGCTTCGATCACCGCGTCGACGCCGTTATGGAAGAGAGTATTGCCGCGCTGCGCCATTTGGGAGCCGAGATCATCGACCCCATCGACTTGCCCACGTCGAGCGGTTACGACAACAGCGAGTACGAGGTGTTGCTCTACGAATTTAAGGCCGATCTCAACGCCTACTTGGCCGATATGCAAAGCGGCCCGTGGCCCAGATCTCTGGCTGCACTGATCGCCTACAATGAGGCGAATGCCGCACGCATCATGCCCTATTTTGGCCAAGAGATTTTCCTACAGGCACAGGAGAAAGGTCCACTGAGCGATGTCGCCTATCGCGACGCGCTGGCCAACAACCGTCGCCTGTCGCGCGAAGAGGGCATCGACGGGGCGTTGGCCAAATACCGGCTCGACGCAATTGTCGCGCCGACGGGTGGCCCGGCCTGGAGCATCGATTTGGTCAACGGCGATCACTTTGGAGGTAGCTGTTCGAGTCCCGCCGCCGTGTCCGGCTACCCGCATATTACGGTGCCAGCTGGTTTTATTCACGAGTTGCCGGTTGGTATTTCGTTTTTCGCAGGCGCCTGGAGCGAATCTAAGCTCATAGCGCTAGCCTATGCCTTTGAACAGGCGACGCAGGTATTCCGCGCTCCGCGCTTTATTCCCTCAATCGGTTTGTAGCACGAACCTTCTGCATAGCCCTTGCCCTCTGACGGCAACTGGGAATATTCGTCTGGTTGCTCGTTTCGCACGACACTAGACGAATGGAACAATTGCTATGCACATTCTCCTCCGCTCACATCTCTCTTTCCGTCGTGCTGTAGGCGCTATACTCCTTGCGCTACTCTTGTCTCCACGGTGCGGTTTTGCCCAAGACGAGGCCGCATCTTCCGATGCCTCTGCATCTATTCGTCTACTGGTTGAGGAGGCTATTCGACTGGGCGTGCCGCTGTATAACGGCGGACAACCTGCCGCCTGTGCTGCCGTCTATCGCACGGCGCTGCGAGCATTAGAGCTATTGGTTCCTTCAGAGATAGATCGGGATATAGCCGCGCGGGCGTTGGCCGCTGCCGCCGGCAGCGAGCCGTCCGAAGGGGCTTGGATACTGCGCTATGCCCTCGACGACTTATATGCAACGGCTCAAACAGAAAGCGCATCAGCTATGAACGAATTCTCACTCGATTTTTCCGCTGAAAACGAAAGTCGCTGGTCTGCGGTCAACGACAACGTCATGGGAGGTGTTTCGCGCGGTGGTTGGACGCTTAGTGGCCAAGGGACGGGCGTGTTTTCCGGACGTCTATCCCTGCGCAACAACGGTGGATTTAGCTCCGTGCGCATGCGGGTTGAGGGTGCCAGTTTAGACGATTGTGCGGGCATTGAAATGCGCGTGCGCGGGGACGGCCGCACCTATGCCTTACTAGCGGGTTCAGACGGCGCGTCCGGTTCGTGGCAGCGCGCGTTTGTCGCGTCCGAAGAGTGGCAAATTGTTCGCATTCCCTTTGCGGAGATGGCGCTGTCGATTCGCGGCTGGCGCCCCGCGCGCTATCCGCCCATCGCGGGGCGTCGCGTGCAGACGCTCGGCTTTATCATAAGCGACAAAGACGAACGTCCATTCCGCATGGAAATAGACTGGATGCGAGGTTACCGGGCAGCCGAGTAGGCTGTCAGACGTCGCGCTGGTTGCCCGCTCGTCGCAGTAGACGAACAATCAGCAGTACCGATGGGGCTCCGTGAAAAAACAGGTCGAAGATATCTATGGCCCGACTGAGCGTGCCGTCTGCTAGCATGACGAGCTTCTCGACTAGGTGGGGCTGAGGTTGGAAAGGGGCCAGTCCGAGTAGCAGTGCGGCTACGGCCAGTGCGCTGATAGGTATTTGGTCGAACCAGTTGGGCCACTTCACGCGTTGGGATTCTCCATGCCAAAACCTTTTTCTCGCCGCGCGGCTGCCTCGGCCAGTGCCTCCGTGCGCCAAGCGGCAAACTCGTCGGTATCCACCGCGTCGTGCAGGGTGGCACGCCGTCCGTGGGGAACGTAGTTGCCCAGATGCCAGAGCGTGTTGCGATACAGGCAGAAATCGCCGGCGTCTAGGTGGAGCTGCACGGCGCCCGGCATGCTGCGCACGTAGTCTAAGCACGCGTATTCGCGCTCCTCATAGCTCCCGTTTTCGAGCGCGGGGCGGGTAATTGGACGCTCCGGAAAGCGCTCGATCTCGCGCGGCAGGTCGCCGCGCAGATGCGATCCCGGCACGACCCATGTGCAGGCGTCGGCGTAGAGCGCGCAGTTGACTTGGTTAAAGTAGCGATCGTCCAAAAAGTGCGCGTCCCAGGTGCTCAGATTGAGTCCAGTTACATTGTCGCGCCAGTCGCGGTGCCACTGCGTGCAGTAGGGCTGTTCGGCTGGTTCGAGTAAGATGCCGAGCACGTCTCTGTTGCCGTGGCGGTGCGCCGGCGATAGCAGCCGGTGAATGGCATCGTTGAGTGGCGCTAGCTCGGCGTAGTCTATAAACGCCTGCTGTTCAATGGCGGCCTGCCCGACCGGCTGCAGCCGCTGTGTCTGCGGTCCGTGCTGTTGGCGAGCGATGATGCGGGCCTCCTCGCTGGCAGACCGCAGGTCCGTTAGCAGCGCCGGCGGTAGGATTTGGCGGAACACCGTGTAGCCGAGCGTGCGGTATTGCTCGATGTGCTGATCGGAAAAAACAAAGGACATGGTTGGCCGTCTCGCGTTGGCATACTACGTGGAGCGCATAGTTTAACGGGTCGTTCACGCCGAGTAAAGATGGACCGATTCGGCGCAGCGAGGCCGGTCAGCGCGCTAGCACCAGCGCGCCGCGAAATACGGCATCCCCTCCCGCCTCGTTGCGGGCGACAAGGCGATAGAAATAGGTGCCGTTGGCCAACAAATCTCCGCCGCTGCTGCGCCCGTCCCAGGCCACCTGAGCAAATCCAGCTGCTTGATCGTATGGTCCGAGTCGCTTTACGAGTTTGCCGGCGAGACTAAACACCTCGATTTCCACTTGGGCACTCTGTGAGAGCACGTAGGTGAAGTGCGTTTCCGCGCGCACGGGGTGCGGGTAGAGCAGGGCGTTGCGCACGCGCAGTGCGTCGTCTAGGTAGAAGGTAGCGCGGGTCGTTCCCAGCGTTTCATTACCTCGAACGAGTTGGGCCTCTAGTTGATGTTGTCCCGGCGTTAACGCGGGGCGAAAGAGGCGGCGCGGGGGCGCGGGGTAGGCCTCGATTAGCGAGTCGGGGGCTACGAACTGGCCGTCGATGCGCACGGTGATTTCGGCGTCGGGCGCATCGGAAAACGACAGCAATAAGCCCTGGTCGGCGCGCAGGGGGTCTCCGCTGAGAAAGGGGCGATCCTCGGGCCACAGGGCGATGTCTATGGGCAGCAGTCCTTCGATAAACAGCGCAACGGCTCGGCGATTGTCTTCGGGGTCGGCGTCGGGCCGTCCGCTGAACACCTCGGCGAATAGTTGGGCTCCGCGCGTCGGCAGCGCTAAGCTGTCGATCTGGATGGTGTGCGACTGGCCGCGCGCCAGCGTTGGCAGCGACACTTGGCGCAGCGGCGTGCTCTTGCCGCTCTGCTCTAGGCGAATCACGGCATCGTCAATCGGCTGGTCCGAGCGATTTAGTGCAGTTACCTCGATGCGTAGACCGCCGGCGTGGTCGCGCCCTTCGGCGCGCACGATTTGCAGCGATGGAAGCCGGCTAAAGTCAAGCTGCCAGCGCGCTAACGCGGCTTCGGTCGAGGCAAAATCGGCGCGCAGGCGCAGCCGTGGATAGGCGCCTGCGTCGAGTGTGCTGAGGTCGTGTTTACCGGGTGTAAGTTTCCCCCATCCAGCCAATGTCTGCCACTGTCCTTGCGCGTTGAGCGCTTCTAAGGCGACTCGGATATCGCGTCCCTCTACTTCCAAGGTTTTCCACTGGGCGGCGGGTCCGATGGGCTGCGAAACGAGCGCTCCCTCGCGCACGCGTTGGCTGCCGGTGTAGCGAAAGACGGCCGAGCTGAGGAGGTCGCCTAGCCAAACCTTGTTGTTGACCCAATCGTACTGTCCTGTGAAGATGCGCGTCACGTCCTGATCACTCTGCCACTCGTCTATAAAGGTGCCGTCGGTCGCGTCCACCATGCGGATGCGTCGTTGCCCCTGCCACTCTATGAAGTAGAGATAGGTGCCGTCGGCGAGTATGCCATCGGTCCATTCAAAGGTGAAGCCGTTTTCCGTTGGTGGCGACGTAAACTCGCGCACCAGCGTCCAAGATTGCGCCGGATCAAATACGCGCACGCTCCAGCCGTTGCGCGCTCCCTGCGCCGTGCTCATGGAGACGTTGTATATGAAGGTGCCGTCGGATGTAATGAGCGAGTGCCCGTCTTCGACGCGCCCGAACTTCCACTCCAGCAGTCCGTCGGGCACGGCGATCGTATCGAGCGCGCCGGTTTGCAGCGAGAGTCGTTCGAGCTCAAAGGCTTTACCACTCTCGTTGTATATGTAGCCATCGCTGTGATAGGTCGCCGAAATACCCGCCGTGGTCGAGTCGCCAAACGCGCCGAAATTGCCGCTCCGGAACGTCTCGTTTAGGCCAGTTCCAATGCGCGTAAAATAGTCGGTGCCCGGATAGACGGTAGACGCATCATTGTACCAGCGCTTGGCATAGAGCCAGGTGCCGTCGGTTACGAGCACGCCCGAGCCGGCGTGGTCGCGCACGGTAAATCCATCCTCGCGCGTAGTGCTGTCGGGTCGAAGTGGGAGTGGCAGAGAGGACAGCGCCACGACGTGGTCGCGCAGTTCAAATGCGGTTCCCGCATCGCGCAGCAGTTGCACGGTGCTCTGACTCCAGGTTGGACCTGCCGTTGATTGGAGCGACCGTGTGTCGCTCCATATGCCTGGGGTTCCGTCTGCGTGCAGTCGCACGCGCCAGAAGTAGGTGGTGTCGCCTACTAACGCGGGACGGTACGCGGCAACGCGGTCTTGGGCTTCGACGAGCGGCGAACGCACGGCGTCGGAAAAATCCATTGCTGTGGCGAGCTCAAATTCGCACGTATAGCGGGCAAGACCCTGGGGCACGATGGCTTCCAATGAAACCTCATCGGCCGCTAGCGCGGCGTGGTCGGCGGGAAATAGGGGGGTGGCAACGAGCGGGTCTAGGATATCGACCGACTGCTCAATGGCGTTGTTGGTCTCGTCGAGTTCGGCTATTTCGTCGAGATCATCTATATGTAGCGCCAAGTGCCAGGGGCCTCTTCGAGCGCCGGTTGGCCAGACAAAAGAAAGGGTGCGTTCGCCGCTGAAGGGCGGCTCCACAACGCGCTCTAGCGTATCGACGGTGGCCGATGTATCGCTATAGGCTATTAGGTCGATGCGCAGGCTGTCGGCACCTGGTCGGCCGTAGTTTACAAGTCGAGCGCTGATCTCGATCGCGCTGTGTCCGCGCACGGGGTCTGCATCTAATTCGAGAGCGGTGGCCGCGTAGTCCGGTGCGGCAGGCAGGGCGATTCTCTGTGCGGGATCGCCTACTAACTGCATCGTGAGGGCGGCGTCTATCCAGCTGGGATGCGCGGCGAGTACCTGGGCCTTAGCCGCGTCGAGGGCCGAGCCAAAGGGAGCACTTTGCTGGGCAAATAGGGCGGCGTAAAAGCGGTCGCTCAGCAGATCGTTTTGGGCGACAAAACTCTTGGCACTGGCCGATATATAGGCGATGGCTCCACCGTTGCTGCTCGTGGTAAAGGTCTCGGCGAGGCCTTGGACTACGGGGTTGGCAAAGAGTCCATTGAGACAGGAAAGCGCAAGTACGAGGGGTAGGCGGGGTCCGTTTTGTACCTGGCTCATATAGCCCCAATCGGGCAGGCTGAGCGTGAAGAGCGATTGCATGGTGCCGGGACTGCCGTGCCCGTTGAAATTAACCAATAGTGCACCCTCGTTGAGTGCGTCGACAAAGGCGCGTCCAGCGGTGTTGGGTATGGGGCTTTCGTCTGGATTATATACTCTGACGGGCTGCAGGCCCGCCGGCTGCACATAGCGCGCGATGAGTGAATCGCTAGGTTCGGAAAAGATATTTTTGGCGTGGTAGTTGGCCAGAAATAGAGCGCGCGTACGCCACGGGCCCGACACGGGGGTGTCGTATGAAATAACCTTGTCTACAATGGCTTCAGCGCTTTCTGGTGAAGAGGCCGTTAGGCGACCAATCGATAGGTCGGGCAGTAGGTCGTCTCCGTCGACCAGCGCGTAGAGAAAGTCGCTCGGTGCCAAGCCGCGGCCGCGCGACTGGTAGTAGCGACTGGGCACTACGTTGGGCCAGCCGCCGCCGATGATATTGCGATAGTCCCAGGTCTCATCGCCTAGCAGTACGATATAGCTTGGACGCTGCGGCCAGCGGTCATAGGCGTGCTGAATAAATGCGGCGATGGCTTCGGCGTCCATGCGCCCATAGTTGAATTCATCGTAGATGTCTTCGCTGGAGATAGCCGCTGTGCTAAGCCCACTCGAACGGCGGTGAGCGGCTAGGCGGTGGGCCGCGTCCATCAGCAGAGGATGCGCGATAATTAGGTAATCGGCTCCGGAAAACGCGCGCCAAGAGGAGGGTGTATCCAGCGCCCCCGTCGGTATGATGATAGCGCTGCTATCGGCCATTATATAGTGCGCTTCGCGCTCTCCACTGTCTTCAAACGTCGCCATAAAGAGCTCGGCATCTGTTTGCTCTACGTCTTCTTCAACGGCGAAATCGACCAACCGTGTGCCGGAGTTAAGGTCGAAAATTTCTATGTCGGGATGGGTAAACCGCTGCACCACGATGCGGTGTCCCTGCGAGGATGGATGGGTCGCTTCCAGATAGCCCAGCGTCGGCAGATAGCGACGATAATAGCCGATCTCAAACCAGTTAAACCACATCAGGTCGAATTTTGCTTGGTCGGCAAAGACCTGTAGGAGAATGCGATTGCGCCCGTCTTTGAGAAGGCTACCATCTACTTCGGTTTGGCTGATAAATTCAACCATGCCTTCGCCTGCTCCGCCCCATACGGTATCCGCTAACACCTCGCGCGCGTTGAGTTTAAGCACCGTGTGATGCCCTAGGTCAGATGCGCCGTGTAGGGCTACGCGGACCTGCGCCTTGTAGGTCTTATCTAAATCGGGGTAGATCAAATTGCCGGGGAATTCAGCCGCCGACGGCACGTCGGCTTTGGTCGCGGTGAGCGGCTTGTTGTTGAGCGTCCAAAACCAGTGATCGCGGTCTTTGTCGGGTGCCGAGGCCAGCGCATCAAAGATCATGTCGCGCTCAAAATGAGCGAGGTGCCAAAAGGAATTCGTTTTCGGGTAGTCGCTGTGGGGCGCTGCGCTGCGTTCAGCGTAGCGCAGGCCGCGCGCTTCGCCCCAAGTCAGCCAATAGGTATTCTCGCTGCCATAGATACTCTCGTGGTCGCGTTCTCCGCGGCGGTACTGTCCGTAAAAGAGCAGAAAATCGTCCTCGTCAAAGCGTCTGTCCTCTTCGCCCGAGGCATAGAGCAACTGCTCTTGCCCCAGGTAAAATAGCCGCAGCGTTTGCGGATCGATAGCCTCTGCGGAGACGAATTGTTCTAGCCAACTGCGATCGATGCGGTAGAGACCGTCTTCGGCTACGGCGATCTTAATCCAGGGGGACTCCGAGTCGTACCAGTCGGCCAGTGCGGCCTTGGCGCGCGGTGTCGTGCGGGCAAATTGTGGAGCCTGGGCCGGGTTGAGAAAGGCGGTGTACGAAGAATGGCTTGCAGGGGCGGCCGCCTTGGCGCGCTGTCCGCCGACAAAGCGGACGGTTGCGCGCAGTCGCGTGTAGACGCGCAGCTTGTTGCGCTGGGCGTCATACTGGTAGGGTGCGAGCGAAAGTGCATGCGTGGGCACGCCGCGCAGAGATCCCAGATAGCGCGTGGTAATTAGATCGACGGGATAGACGCTCGTTTCGTCCGTGCGATCAAACTCCGCATACTCGGCTTCTTCAATCTGCACGTCAAGCTCGGCACCTAGGGGCGCTGCTACCAGTCGGCTGAGGACGGGCGGCTGCGTAGAGTCGGCGCGCGTCAGGCCGAATGGAGTGGAGGGATGGGCGGGTAAATAGACCTCAAATGCCAAGCCATTGGCATCGCTCTTTTGCACATCGAGTATGGGACGGGCCGATGTGTTCGCAACCGATAGAAATAGGGCGAAAACGAGAAACAATGGCATAGGGCAATCGGTTGTGGAGCGAGAATGAGACGGCGCTTACGCGGGAAATCAGCCGGCTCGGGATTCCTGCTAAATACAGGGTGCGCGGCGGGTTAAGCCGTGCTGCTGACGCCGAATATATCGGCTGTCGCCCGGCTTAGTTCGCCTGTCCTAACTAAGGTTTTGCCCGACAAAAAGTCCAGTGCGAGCAGCCCTTTACGCGGCCTGTTGTCCTAGATGCAGTGCAGCCATCTGCCCGCCTTAGGGACGATGTTGACAGGGAACATGTATGAGTATACTATCATAACTCTGCGCCTGAGGGGCGGCCGGAAAGAAAAGGAGAACGCGTTATGTCGGATACGGCAAAACTTCTTATTGATGATAAGAGCATTGAGCTACCCATTATTGTTGGCTCGGAAGGCGAGCGAGCAGTCGATATTTCCAAACTGCGCGCTGAGACGGGGTATATCACGCTCGATCAGGGCTATGGGAACACCGGATCGTGCCAGAGCGACATAACCTTTATAGACGGCGAGAAGGGCATCTTGCGCTATCGCGGTTATCCCATTGAGGAACTGGCGGAAAAAAGTTCGTTTATCGAGACGGCTTACCTGCTTATCTGGGGTGAATTACCCACGGAAGAACAGCTGCAGGGCTTTAGCGAAATGCTGACGGGCCATCAGATGCTGCACGAGGCTATTCGCCGTCATTTCGACCTATTTCCTTCGAACTCGCCGCCGATGGCTGTGCTATCGTCCGTCCTCAATGCGCTGAGCTGCTTCCATCCGCAGCTATTGGAAATAACCGACGACAGCTCCTTTCAGGAAGCTGTAGCGCGCATTATGGCCAAGGTGCGTACGATCGCTGCCTTTTCCTATCGGCACTCGCTGGGCTACAACATCATGTACCCGCATCCCGATAAGAAGTACAGCGCCAATTTCCTCCACATGATGTTTAGCCATCCCTACAAAGACTACGAGCCCGATCCGGTGATTGTGCGCGCGCTGGATACGATCCTATTGCTGCACGCCGATCACGAGCAGAACTGCTCGACTTCGACTGTGCGTATGGTCGGCAGCAGTGAAGCAAACCTCTTCGCTTCGGTTGCGGCTGGGGTGTGTGCCCTATGGGGTCCGCTGCACGGGGGAGCGAACGTCGCCGTGGTCGATATGCTCGACAGCATGCTTGCCGAGGGCCTATCGGTAAAAGACTTTGTATCGCAGATCAAAGACAAGAAGAACGGCATTCGCCTAATGGGTTTTGGCCACCGCGTCTACAAAAATTTTGACCCGCGTGCCAAGATCATCAAAGGCATTTGCAACGACGTATTGGCCAAGCTCAATATCGACGATCCGATGCTAGCTATGGCAGAGGAGCTGGAGGCGGCCGCGCTAGAAGACGACTACTTTGTGTCGCGCAAGCTCTATCCCAACGTCGATTTCTACAGCGGCGTCATTCTACGCGCCATCGGCATTCCCAAGGAGATGTTTACCGTCATGTTCGCTATCGGTCGCATGCCCGGCTGGATTGCTCAGTGGTACGAGGAGAGCAAGTTTACCAAGATCAGCCGTCCGCGCCAGATTTATACCGGCGCTACGGAGCGGGCATACGTGAAGATGTCAGATCGCTAGACGCGCTGCGCGACGGGTTGTTTTAGGGCGGGTGGGTGCGCAGGCACCTGCCCGCTTTTTTTGTGCCGAGAAGGGGCGGAATTTGAGTGCTTGCCCAGAGGTCTTCTACGTTGCTATGCTTGGTCTTAGTGAGGGGGCATGAGGCGCAATGCCGGGCCGCCTTCTTCTTTGGGAACTCGTAATAGATCTTGAGGCGTCTCATAAATGGATGGCGTATTGCACGGCCTTATGAGGCTATATCATGTCAAATAAAATCAAAGTAGCAACGATTGGCGCCAAGGCGAAGACGGGCCATCCCGGCACCGGGCAAGAGGCCGTCGAGCAGATGATCGCCTATTGGCAAAATCGCTTTGCACAAGTGTGGCCGGAGCGCCCCGATCTGGTCGTAGTGCCCGAGTGCTGCGATCGCTACCCGGCCCATTCTACAGAGGAACGCCTCGCTTATTATCGCTACCGCGGTGACCGCATACGCGATGCCTTTGCCGATTGGGCCCGTGCGCACCGCTGTTACATCGCCTATGCGGCCGTGCGAGAGGTGGAAGACGGCAGCTGGCGCAACTCGGTACAGCTACTCGATCGCAGCGGCGAGGTCGCCGGCGTATACGACAAGAACTATCCCGTTATAACGGAAACGACAGAAGCTGGTATCCTGTGCGGTGCGGATGCGCCGCTAATCGAGTGTGACTTTGGCACGGTGGGTGCGGCGATCTGCTTTGATTTGAACTTTGCCGAGATCCGGCAGCGCTACGTGGATACGCGTCCCGATCTGCTGCTCTTTCCCTCGATGTACCACGGCGGTCTTATGCAGGCGTATTGGTCCTACGCTTGTCGCGCGCATTTGGTTACGGCTATTTGCGGCTTGCCGAGCGCCATCCTGTCGCCCGTTGGTCACGAATTGGCCAGCACCACCAACTATTTTGACTACGTCGTAGCTGAGATCAACCTCGACTGTGAGGTGGTCCACCTCGACTTTAACTGGGACAAACTGCGCGCCATGCGCGAACGCTACGGCGCCGACGTTTCGGTTTTTGATCCAGGTTATTTGGGGTCTGTGCTAATTAGCAGCGAGAGTCCCGCCCGCAGCAGTGCCGATTTGGTGGAGGAATTTGGCATCGAGCGGCTGGATGAATACATGGAGCGTTCCATAGCGCATCGACGCGCCTTGAGCTAGTGAGAGAGTGTAAATTTTTTTGACCGAGAAAGGAGGCCTGCTGTAGTCCCGTATGTGAATTGTATATGAACCAACCTGTTCTATGTGAAAGGAGAAGGAGATGCAGCCCAGAATTAGCGTGCGTCACGAACGAGTTTCCATGGAGACAAAAGCGTATATCGCTCAGTCATGCGGCAAGTTGGAAAGATACTGTGATAGAATTGTCGATTGCGGAGTCATCATAGACAAAGACAAAAAGGGATACAGGGCTGATTTCATCGTAAAGGTGCCTCAGCAAACACTGGCCGCTACGGGCACGGGCTACAACCTCTACAAGGCGATTTCCGATGGAGAGAGCAAAGTCGAGGGACAGCTCAAGAAATACCACGACAAACTAGTTGCCCGCTAGCATACAGATTGCACATACGGCGCCGGTCCACGCTCTCAGTGGGCCGGCGCCGTGCGTTTTATACTATGGGCTGCGGAACGCGCCGTGCGCATTGTTTGGCCGGTTTGCGTAGCGTATATTAGACGAGTCCACTGCCCCCGTTGGCGCTCGAGGTGGACTTATGCGCCGCTAACACCCAAGGACGATTCCATTGCCCATGATTGTTGGTATTCCCAAAGAAACGTGTCCCGGCGAACATCGCGTCGCCTTGGTGCCCGAGGCCGTGGCCAATTTAGTCGGCCAGGGATTGGAGGTCGTACTCGAAGAGGGCGCCGGCGCCGGCGCCGGCTTTCCCGACAGTGCCTACGTTGAGCGCGGGGCCCAATTGGTCGTGCGCGCCGATTTATTCGCACGCGCCGATATCGTGCTGCAGGTGCGGACGCTGGGAGCCAACCCACAGGCAGGTCGCGCTGATTTAGACCACGTGCGGGACGGCCAGATCTTTATTGGCGCGGCCGAACCGCTGGGCGATATGGCGCCTCTAAAGGATCTGGCTGAGCGCGGTGCGACGCTCTTTGCGATGGAACTCATGCCGCGCATCACGCGCGCTCAGAGCATGGATATTCTCTCGTCGATGGCTACGGTGGCCGGTTACAAGGCGGTGCTGCTGGCCGCCGAACATCTCCCGCGTATGTTTCCCCTGCTGATGACGGCCGCCGGCACGGTAACGCCGGCGCGCGTGCTCATTATTGGTGCCGGTGTAGCAGGCTTACAGGCTATTGCTACGGCGCGCCGCCTGGGAGCTACCGTGCAGGCTTACGACGTGCGTGCCGCGGTTAAAGAGCAAATAGAGAGCCTTGGGGCTAAGTTTGTCGAGCTCGACCTCGATGCAGGAGATTCCGAGGATTCGGGCGGTTACGCCAAAGCGCAGGACGAATCGTTCTACGATCGACAGCGCGAAGAGTTGGGCAAGGTTGTAGCGGAAAGCGACGTCGTTATTTCAACGGCCGCCATTCCGGGCAAACCATCCCCTTTGCTCATTACGGCGGAAGCGGTGCGGGCTATGGCGATGGGCTCAGTCGTTGTCGATCTAGCCGCCGAGCGCGGCGGTAATTGTGCGCTGAGCAAAGCCGGCGAAACAGTCGTCGAAAGCGGCGTACAGATCCTCGCGCCGCTGAACTTGCCCGCTACTGTGCCCTATCACGCTAGTCAAATGTACTCGCATAACATTGCTACGTTCCTCAAGCATCTGTATGACTCTGAAGAGGGAATTCAGTGCGATATGGAGGACGAAATCACCAGCGCAACGCTGGTTGCGCGCGGGGGCCAAATCGTGCATCCGCGTTTGCTCGACCAAGCCGCTAAGGAGGCCTGATGGAAGCGCTCGTCGCCGCATTGACGGTTTTTGTGCTGGCCGTCTTTATTGGATTTGAGATCATTACCAAGATACCGCCGACGTTGCACACTCCACTGATGTCGGGCTCTAATGCCATATCGGGTATTACGCTGGTAGGAGCACTGCTGTCAGCCGGATCCGAACACTCCGAGTGGGCCGCGTGGCTAGGCGTTGCAGCGGTGGTCTTTGCCACCATCAACGCGGTGGGGGGATTTATGGTTACGCACCGCATGCTGGGCATGTTTAAGAGGCGAGACTAGGCCATGCATCTGACGCTGATCAACTTTGCCTATTTAGTTGCCTCCGTCCTCTTTATTCTGGGTCTTAAGGGACTCACGCACCCGCGCACAGCCGTCCGCGGCAATTTGCTTGGTGCGCTGGGCATGCTGCTGGCCGTTGTCGTTACGCTGCTAGATCAGCGCGTGGTCACATTCGAGTACATTTTTGCCGGTATCTTGGTAGGATCGCTGATCGGCGCTCTGTTTGCCGTGCGCATTCCGATGACGTCAATGCCCGAACTCGTGGCCATTTTTAACGGTTTTGGCGGCATTGCCTCGGTGCTAGTAGCAGGAGCCGCCCTTTGGGAGGTTGCCGGCACGGATGCTCAATCGTCGCAGTTCACGCTGTCGACGGCTGCGTCGGGTGTGATCGGAGCCGTGACGTTCTTCGGCAGCATTATCGCGTTTCTTAAGCTCTCCGAACTAGTCAAAAAAAGCTGGGCGGGTGGCGCGATCAAAACGCTCAACGTGCTGCTGAGTCTCGGTTGTATCGCTGCTTCTGCGTGGTTAGCCGTCGATCCCAGTCGCATTGACGCCTACTGGATTGCCGTAGCGCTTGCCTCGCTGTTGGGTATTTTTCTCGTCGTGCCGATTGGCGGGGCCGACATGCCCGTCGTCATCGCTTTTCTCAACTCGTGTTCGGGACTGGCCGCTGCGGCTACGGGATTCGTGCTGGGCAACAATATTCTTATTATCGCCGGTTCGCTCGTGGGTGCCTCGGGGCTCATTCTGACGCAGATTATGTGCAAGGCGATGAATCGCTCGCTGGCCAACGTATTCTTTGGTGGAGCGGGTGGTCAGGCCGCTGCCGTGGGCAGCGACGACGAAGTGTATGCCGGTAAGATCAAGTCGACCTCAGCCGAAGAAGTGGCCATGCTCTTTGACACCGCGCGTCGCGTGGTAGTCGTGCCCGGATACGGCATGGCTGTAGCACAGGCGCAGCATGCCGTGCGCGACTTGGCCGGAGAATTGGAGGCGCGCGGCGTAGAAGTCGAATACGCCATTCACCCGGTGGCTGGACGCATGCCCGGACATATGAATGTGCTGTTGGCCGAAGCGGAAGTGCCTTACGAAAAGCTCGTCGAGATGGACGCCATCAATCCATCCTTCGCACAAACGGACGTGGTGCTCGTGATCGGTGCCAACGACGTGGTCAACCCGCTGGCGAGGGAAGCCGATTCGGGGCCGATCGCCGGCATGCCCATCCTCGACGTCGATAAGGCGCGCACGGTCGTGGTGATCAAGCGCTCGCTGAGCCCCGGTTTTGCCGGCATTCCCAACCCGCTCTTTGCCGCGGAGAATTCGCTAATGTTCTTTGGCAGCGCCAAGGAGGCCGTGCTCGATCTCGTGGCAGCGGTGAAAGAGAACTAACCGCACGATAAAGGCTTCTGTGGGGCGGCGTCCGGCAGCGGACGGCGCCCTTTTGCGTGTGCACATGCTCGGAAATTAGCGGCCGTCGCATCCTTGCTTGACACGTATGTTATTCGCTAGTAAGATGAAAAATGAACTATGCGAGGTAATTTATGAACCGCCTATTCATTGCTTTACTCTTATTCTGTTCGGCTTCGTTTGCGCAAGACGAAGTTCTTTTTGCCGAGTCGCCCCATCGCTCTATCGGGCGAACGCGACAGACGCTCGATGCGGCTGATCTGCGCGTGCTTCTGCCGTTAGGCTATGTTCATACAGCCGAGCGCGGTGCACTAGATGGACGTATGGGCGTAGTCGAAAACCGGCTCTATCGCCGTTCGGAAACGGGACCGGGCGGCCGAGTCGACTACGCAGTCGAATTGGCGATCGTACATGGCGTGGGGGGCGGATATGAGTTAGCGCTAAAGGGCCACCGCGAAGTCGGCAACGCGCGCTCGGCTAACCCGGATATATCCGGTATATATCGCAGCCTGTCGTCGCTGCTCAAGCGCGATGCGCCGTCGCGCAACAGCCAGGCGGAACTCGCCTACGAGATGTTTCGCTTGGGCCACATAGAGGCCGACCGAGCGCTTGCCTTGCTTAAGGCGCTGGGATACCACACGGTTGAATTCGAAGAAAAGTCGAGCAAGTCCGATCGCTACGAAAAGATTTTCGAATTGGTTCAGGACAAGGGGGCGACGCTGCCTTGGATCGTAAAGGTGGCCAACGCTTCCAAGACTAGTCTGCTCGAGGACGATCCGCTGGCCAAGAGCAAAAGCACTTCGACGCGCAAGAGCACGGACGGCGCGCCGCAGCTGGGCGGTTCTCATCTGCACAACACGACGACCGGTGCGCCTGAAGAGCGCCTCCTGCTGGTCTACGACCGCCAAGATCCCGAGCCGCTGGAACAGTTGGTCAATCTGCTGCAGGCGCAGATTGATGTGCCCGCACAGCAGATCGTTATCGAAGCACTGGTTATCGAAGTAAATACGAGCAATTTGCAGGATCTCGGCGTGGAATGGGGCGCGTCGCAGGGAAGCGGACAGGCCGCCTTTGAGCGATCGTCGCTTTCGGGCAAGCGCCTAGGGACATTTCTCTTCTCGCGCGAGGGATTCGGCGATTTTCTCGACTTTCGCGCTTCTCTGGAAGCGCTGGCCGAACGCGGCGATGCCGAGGTGCTGTCGAGTCCTTCGGTGCTGGTTTTAAACGACCGCCAGGCGCGCATTCAAGTGGGACGGCAGATTCCCATCGTGAAGACGACGGCAACGACCTCTTCGGTCGCCAAGGGCATCGAATATTTTCCCGTTGGCATCGTCCTCAACCTGCGTCCGCGCATCGACCGAGAAAATACCCAAGTCACTATGCAGATCGAGACGATCATTAGCTCGATCTCGACCGAATCGGCCGCGCGTTTAGAAGCCGGCTCTGGTCAGGGCATAGAGTTTTCGCCCATTGTCGACAATCGGCTGGTCGAGACCTACGTGCGCGTGGCAGACGGAACGCCGTTTATCATTGGCGGCCTGCTCTCGACCGAACAGCAGCAGACCAAGATCGGCGTGCCGCTCCTTTCGAATATCCCGCTGCTCGGTCGTCTACTTTCGCGCGAACGCGTCGAGACGGAGCAGCGTGAGGTAATCGTCGTTATTACACCGCATATCGTGCCGCTTGAGGAGATGAGCTTTAGCTATCTCATCCCGAAAGATTCCGATCTATTTGATCGCTTTGATACCAAGCTGTTTCGCAATGCCTATCGGGTGCGCGACGACGATGTCTGGGATCTAAAGTTCATCACCCAGAGCCCCGTGCTCGAAAGTCTCGTTCATTCGGTGCAGGTGGAGACGGAAGAGAATGTCATGCTCAAACGGCAGCAGCCGTTTGCAGGCCTGCTGTCGGGGCGCATACCCGGCGAGGAGGTCCTAGTGCGTCGCATGCTCTACGAGATCGTCGGTAAGCTCAACTTTCACCAAGAGGTCAACCTAGATCAGGTGTTCTTCTTTACGCCGCCTGAGGACAGCCGGCGCGGCCAGAGTTTCAGCGACGACCTGACCCTGCAGGATCTGCTACCGAAGGCCATGGCAACCGAACAAAATGCCGTCGTTTTCAAATACAAGGCGCGGCCGCAGCCGCAGGAGGGGCAGGCTTTTAGCCTGCCCCTGGCAACCGTGGAAGAGGCGGTTTTGTCGGGTGATGGAGACGAACTGCTCTGGGATTTGAACACGTATGACGAGCGCGCACAGCCCGAGCAATGGGCCGTTGTCTTGTCCGATGAGGAAGACGTCGAGCGCCTGCGCAAGGTGCTTATTCTCAAGCGCGTTTTGGAGCTGAACAAAAACTTGGGACACACCCTGCAGGCCTTTCGCCCGGGCGTGCAGATTCTATTTCCCACGCGAGAGGACATGCGCAATCGCTACCACTTGATTGATCGCGATGTGGCGCAGCTATTTTACGAGACCAAATATCCCTACCAGGTTGCGCAGCGCCAGCTCAATGATGCCGTGCGCCAAGTGCAGGAAGTGCTGGGAGAATAACGCTATGAAAAAGTATATGCACATCGCGTTGGCCGCGCTGGTATGGACGGCCGTCTGGGCCTGCTCAGAGCCGGACAATATCGTCAGCAGCAGCACGGAGGACGGCCAGTTTAGCCTGGCGCTGGAAGCCGAAGAAAATTGGGTGCGTCCGCGCGGAGAGCTGCCTATTCGACTGCGCGTTGAGCGCTTGGGTGGGCCTCCGTCGGAGGATTTCTCCGGTGAAATTGAACTGGTATCCAACGGCGGTTCGGTTTCGCCGTCGACGGTGTTTGTCGAGATGGCTGCGCCCGATAGCGCGGGCTTAGGCGGCGAAGATTCGTTTGAGCGCTGGATCGTTTTTACCGCATCCTCAAGCGGTTCCGTCGTCGATCGAGCCGATGTGCACGCGCTGTTTGGCGATGCGCTGGCTACGCTGAAAATCCGCGTAGTGCCCGCAACGGAGTAGGTGGCTGCGGCGTTCGACTACTCTACAAAAATGGCGTCGTCGGGCCAGCTCTTTCGGATAAAGCCCTCTTCCATGTTGACCATGGGCAGGTAGTTGTGCAGGCGGCGAATAGGATCGAGCAAGCGGATGGTGCGCAGCTCTAATATGGAATCCTCGCCGTGGTTTTTTTGCAATGAAGGAATGATTTTGCCCTGCACGTTATCGGCAACGTCGCTATCGGATTCACCTTCGACGACCATGACGAGGGCGATGTGTCCGTCCATCTCGGCGATGTAGCTGTCGCGGATGAGTTCGCTAAAAACGTTCGCTACGTTCGGCTCTGAGCGTATTTCCTGCACCACCTGATCTCGCGTAACACCCAACTTAAATTTGATGAGCAGCATGTGCTGGGTGGCAAAACGCCCCGTGCCGGTCGCCTGTCGGTCGACGCCGGTGTAATAGGTTAGCATGCCGTCGCGCTCCAGGCGCGCGCGCTTGCGGCTAACGGTGCGCACGGGCACGCCGGTCAGCGCGCTGATGCGATTATCCGACGATCGGGGGTTGCGGATGAGTGCGCGAATGATCTGCTGTTCTTGTTCGTCCAACGTTGACATGGCCTAAATAGTCCTTTTTTACGCATTTAAATGTCTTATTAGGCCAATAATCTAAGAAAGTATAAAATAATTGTAAAGATACTGACACAAAAAATGGCGAATTGCTGATTGACAAATAATTCCTGTTACCTATATTGTTCATTCTCGAAATAAAAAGACAAGACAGCACTAAACCTGTCCACTACCTGCCCGAGGCTCCCCGCCAATCCCTTGGGTACGGATCTGCCCTTCTTTGGGGCTCGCGCACATTACGCACTGCAAGCGGTTGGCGTTGTAAGGATGTCCTCGCATGGACACCCCGGGTCTCGTATTTCCATGTGCGGGTATATCGAGCGGTTTAGATTCAAGACGGCGAAAGGTTAGAGATGAGCGATATTTCCGGCTACCCTGCCAAGCAGGGTCTGTATAGTCCGAACAACGAACACGATGCCTGTGGAATGGGCTTTGTCGTCAACATCAAAGGCGTAAAGTCACACGCCTTGGTGCATCAGGCCCTGGAGGTGCTCGTACATCTGGAGCACCGCGGTGCCTGTGGCTGCGAGCCCAACACGGGCGATGGGGCGGGTATCCTCATGCAAATACCGCACGCATTTTTTACTGCCGTCTGCGATTTTGACCTGCCCGAGGCGGGTGCATACGGTGTGGGTATGCTCTTCATGCCAAATGATGCGTCAGAGCGTGCTCAGTGCGAGGAAATTCTGGCCCGAGTCGTGGAAGAGGAAGGCCAGACTCTGCTGGGCTGGCGCGACGTGCCCGTCAACAACGCCGATTTAGGCGCTACGGCGCGTTCCGGTGAGCCGATGATGCGTCAGATCTTTGTCGGTCGCGGTCAGGACGTCGGCCCGGATCCGCTCGACTTTGAGCGCGTTCTCTACGTTATCCGCAAGCGCGCGGCCAATGCCATCCGCTATAGTGGCAAGGTGCCCATCTACTACGCCGCGAGCTTTTCAGCTCGCACGATCGTTTACAAGGGGATGTTTATTTCGCCGCAGGTCGAGCCCTACTTTCCCGATTTGCTCGATCCGCGGGTAGAGTCAGCTATTGCCTTGGTCCACTCGCGCTTTTCGACCAATACCTTTCCGAGCTGGCAGCGTGCGCATCCCTACCGCTACGTCATTCACAACGGCGAGATCAATACCGTGCGCGGCAATGAAAACTGGATGCACGCGCGCGAGGGCATGCTTGAATCTGCGCTCTTCGGTGACAAGCTCAAGGAAACGTTCCCCGTCATTCACGAGGATGGTTCCGATTCGGCTAAGTTCGACAATGCGCTCGAATTGCTCTATTTGGGGGGACGTTCGCTGCCGCACGCCGTCATGATGATGGTGCCAGAACCGTGGGAAAAACACGAGAGCATGAGCGACGAGAAGCGTGCTTTCTACGAATATCACTCCTGCTTGATGGAGCCGTGGGACGGTCCTGCTTCCATCGGATTCACCGACGGCGTGATCGTTGGCGGCGTGCTAGATCGCAACGGCTTTCGCCCATCGCGTTACTACGTGACCAAGGACGACATTGTCGTTCTGGCTTCCGAAACGGGCGTTTTGAGCATTCCGCCGGAAAATGTGGCCTATAAGGGTCGCCTGGAGCCGGGTCGGATGCTGCTGATCGACACGGAGCAGGGCCGCATTATCAGCGATGAGGAAATCAAGCACGAGATCGCCGGCGCGCATCCTTATCGCCAGTGGCTAAACGATAACGTAGTGCACCTAGAGGACCTGCCGGAGGCGCCGAGTACGCCGCTGTTGGAAACGCACGCAGACGTGCTCAAACTGCAGCAGGCGTTTGGTTACACCTTCGAGGATTTACGCGTGTTTCTCAAGCCGATGGTGCAGGTGCTGAAAGATCCGATCGGCTCCATGGGCAACGATGCGGCGCTGGCTGCTCTGTCCGACAAGACGCAGCTGCTGTTCAACTACTTCAAGCAGCACTTTGCTCAGGTCACCAACCCGCCGCTCGATCCGCTGCGCGAAGAGCTGATCACCTCGGCAGAAACCAAAATTGGGCCCGAGCGCAACTTGCTCGATCCTACCCCGGAGAGCTGTCGTCAGATTACGCTCGAGCGGCCGATCCTAAAAAATGCCGAGCTCGAAAAGCTGCGCAACGTAGACCTCTTTGGGCACAAAGCGGTGACGCTGCCCATCTTTTTTGACCGAGCCGAAGGCGAAGCAGGTTTGGAACGAGCGATGGAAGATCTTTGTCGTCGCGTGGACGAGGCCATCGCCCAAGACAACAACCTGATCATTCTGTCCGATCGCGGCGTCGACGAAGACAAGGTGCCGATTCCGTCGCTGCTGGCCGTTGCCGGCGTGCACCATCACTTGGTGCGCAACGAAACCCGCACGCGCGTCGGCCTAGCGCTCGAATCGGGCGAGCCGCGCGAAGTGCATCATTTCTGCCTGTTGCTCGGCTACGGTGCCCAAGCGATCAATCCCTATATGGCCTTTGAGAGCCTCAACGACATGGTGCGCGAGGGCATGCTCGACGAGTACACCTACGAGGAAGCCGAAGAGCGCTACGTGTACGGCGCGATCAAGGGCGTTATCAAGGTGATGGCCAAGATGGGCATCTCGACGATCAAATCGTATCGCGGTGCGCAGATCTTCGAATCGATGGGACTCAACCAAGACGTAATCGACAAGTACTTTACCTGGACGACGACGCAGGTCAAAGGAATGAGCATTGAGGGGATTGCGCGGGAGGCACTCGAGCGCCACACGCACGCTTTCCCACCCATACAGACCAACGGCAACACGCTTGCGGTGGGTGGCCACTACCAGTGGCGCAAAGAGGGTGAACACCACCTGTTCAATCCCAAATCGATTCACCTATTGCAGCGCGCGGTGCGCAGCGACGACTACGAGGTCTATAAGCAGTATGCCGAGCAGATTAACGATCAGTCGAAGCGCATGGCGACGCTGCGCAGTTTGCTCGATCTAAAGATGGCCAACGAGCCGATCCCGCTCGATGAAGTCGAGCCCGTAGAAGCTATTACGCGCCGCTTTAAAAGCGGGGCGATGTCCTATGGTTCGATCAGCCAAGAGGCGCACGAGGCCTTGGCGATTGCCATGAACCGCCTCGGCGGGCGCAGCAATACCGGCGAAGGCGGCGAAGATCCGGCCCGCTATACGCCGGAGCCCAACGGCGATTCGAAAAACAGCGCCATCAAGCAGGTCGCTTCGGGTCGCTTTGGCGTGACGAGTCACTACCTGACGCAGGCCAAGGAACTGCAGATCAAGATGGCGCAGGGCGCTAAGCCCGGTGAAGGGGGCGAACTGCCCGGCAAAAAAGTCTATCCGTGGATTGCCAAGGTGCGCCATTCGACGCCCGGCGTAGAGCTCATTTCGCCGCCGCCGCACCACGATATTTATTCGATCGAGGATCTGGCGCAGCTGATCCATGACCTGAAGAACGCCAACGACCAGGCGCGCATTAACGTCAAGCTCGTTTCTGAGTTTGGCGTGGGCACGGTGGCCGCGGGTGTGGCCAAGGGCAAGGCCGACGTCGTGCTGATTTCCGGTCACGACGGTGGCACGGGGGCTTCGCCGCAGACCTCAATCAAGCACGCTGGCCTGCCGTGGGAACTTGGTCTAGCCGAGACGCATCAGACCCTGCTGCTGAACAATCTGCGCTCGCGCATTGTCGTGGAGACTGACGGCCAGCTTAAAACGGGCCGTGACGTCATTATTGCCGCGCTGCTCGGTGCAGAGGAATTCGGTTTCGCTACGACCGGTTTGGTGGCCATGGGCTGCATCATGATGCGCGTTTGCCATCTCGATACCTGCCCGGTCGGCGTAGCGACGCAGAATCCGGAACTGCGCAAAAAGTTTATGGGTTCGCCGGATCACGTCGTCAATTTTCTGAAGTTTGTCGCTCAAGATATGCGCGAGATCATGGCTGAACTCGGCTTCCGGACCATAGACGAGATGGTTGGACGCACGGATCGCCTAGAGCCGAAAAAAGCGATTGCCCACTGGAAGGCCGAGGGCATTGACCTGACGCCTATTCTACACCAGCCGGAAGTCGGCCCAGAAGTGGGGCGCTACTGCACCGAGACGCAGGATCACGGTCTGGCGCAGTCGCTTGATCAGACGACGCTGATGGAACTGTGCAAGCCGGCGCTGGAGGGGGGCGAAAAAGTTACCGCTACGCTGCCTATTAAGAACATCAATCGCGTTGTTGGTACGCAGGTCGGCAGCGAAATTACGCGTCGCTTTGGGCCGGATGGGCTGCCCGATAACACGATTCACCTCAAATTCCAGGGTGCGGCGGGTCAGTCTTTTGCCGCCTTTACGCCGCTAGGCATGACCATGGAGGTCGAAGGTGATGCCAACGACTACTTTGGCAAAGGGTTGTCGGGCGCTCGCCTGATACTCTACCCGCCAGCGGGATCGACCTTTGTGCCACGCGACAACATCATCGTTGGCAACGTCGCCTTTTACGGCGCGACCGCCGGTGAAGCCTACATTCGCGGCAAAGCCGGTGAGCGCTTCTGCGTGCGCAATAGCGGCGTGCGTGCCGTCGTCGAAGCGGTGGGCGACCACGGCTGCGAATACATGACGGGCGGTCGCGTAGTCGTGCTGGGACCGACGGGGCGCAACTTTGCCGCCGGTATGTCGGGCGGTATCGCCTACGTGCTCGACGAGAGCGGTGACTTTGCCGGCCACTGCAATACCGAGATGGTCGACTTAGATGCCGTGGAGAGCGAAGATGACGTCGCTGAGCTGAAGGACATGATAGGGCGCCACGTGCAGCATACGCAGAGCGCACTCGGTCAAGAAATCCTCGATGGCTGGTCCGAATACCAGAGCAAGTTCGTCAAGGTCATGCCGCGCGATTATCGCAAGATGCTCGACGCGTTCAAGCGCGTTGAAGAGCGCGGCCTGACGGGCGACGAGGCGGCATTGGTCGCTTTCCGCGAAGCCATGGCCGAACAAGCATAGACAGAGAGTGTAGAGCGCAAGACAAAGGATAGACAATGGGTAAACCAACCGGATTTATGGAGTATCAGCGCCAGCTGCCGAGCGATCGTTCGCCGCTGGCGCGCCTTGACGACTGGAACGAATTTCACGAGCACATGTCCGAAGAGGCCATGGGAGAGCAGGGTGCGCGCTGCATGGACTGCGGCATCCCGTTTTGCCACGTTGGCGACGTCGTCAGTCAGGGGGACAAAGGGGCGGGTTGTCCGATCAACAACCTGATCCCCGAGTGGAATGACTTGGTCTACCGCGGCCGCTGGCGCGAGGCGCTGGAGCGCCTGCACAAGACAAATAACTTCCCCGAGTTTACCGGTCGCGTCTGCCCGGCGCCCTGCGAAGGATCCTGCGTGCTGGGTATTAACAATCCGCCCGTCACCATCAAAAACATCGAAGTCAGCATTATTGATAATGGCTTTGATCAGGGCTGGGTGCAGCCGTCGCCGCCGGCCAAGCGCACGGGCAAAACGGTAGCCGTCGTTGGTTCGGGGCCGGCCGGGTTGGCCTGTGCCGCCCAACTCAATAGCGCGGGCCACAAGGTAACCGTCTACGAGCGCGCCGATCGCATCGGCGGTCTGCTGATGTACGGCATACCCAACATGAAGCTAGACAAGCAGCACGTGGTGCAGCGCCGCGTTGATCTGATGGCGGCCGAAGGCGTCGAATTCGTTACCAATACGGAAATTGGTAACGACCTGCCGGCGCAGAAACTAGTCGACGACTACGATGCGGTGGTGCTGTGCGGCGGAGCGACCAAGCCCAACGACCTGCCGATTGAAGGACGCGATCTAAAGGGCATCCACTTTGCGATGGATTTTCTGCGCGCCAATACCAAGAGTCTGCTCGACTCAAATCACGCCGACGGCAACTACATTTCGGCCAAGGGCAAAAACGTTATCGTCATCGGCGGCGGCGATACGGGGACCGACTGCTGCGGCACTTCGCTGCGGCACGGCTGCGAAACGCTGGCCCAGTTCGAGATTATGCCGCGTCCGCCGGAAGAGCGCGCCGATAACAATCCCTGGCCGCAGTGGCCCAACGTTTATAAGGTCGACTACGGACAGGAAGAAGCCGCGGCGCGCTTTGGCGACGATCCGCGCACCTACCTCATTATGACGCAGAAGTTTGTTGGCGACGAAGACGGTAACGTCAAAGAGCTGCACACGGTCAATATCGAATGGGACAAAGACGACAGCGGCCGCTTTGTGCCGAAGCCGATTGAGGGCACGGAAAAAGTGTGGCCGGCCGAGCTGGTGCTGCTGGCGATGGGTTTCCGCGGTCCGGAAGACACCGTGTTAGAGCAGCTCAGCGTCGAGCGCGATGCGCGTTCAAACGCCCAGGCCGAGCACGGCAAATTCGCGACTAACGTCGACGGCGTGTTTGCTGCTGGCGATATGCGCCGCGGTCAGAGCCTGGTCGTATGGGCCATCAACGAAGGACGCGGCGCCGCGCGCGAGGTCGACCGTTATCTAATGGGACAGACCGAGCTGCCCTAAGACGGCACTTCTTTTTTCACAGCAAAAAT
Organism: Gemmatimonadota bacterium; assembly: GCA_038119905.1. Taxonomy (GTDB): domain Bacteria; phylum Latescibacterota; class UBA2968; order UBA8231; family UBA8231. The sequence goes on from JAYOKQ010000013.1 coordinate 57,971, forward strand.
CCCCGGTCGAGCTTGTCCACCGGGGATTTTTGCGTCTATGGCCCTCGGCGGTTCTGTGCTCATTACCGACTGTTTACACAGTATATTCGTTCCGATCTAATGAGTGTATATTGCCATCCATCAACCGGGCTTCTAGCCTAAGCGAGTGATATCTATGTCTGAAAGCCGCCTAAAGATCGCTGTTATCGGCGCCGGTATGATCGCCAATGCCGGCCACATTCCCGCTTGGAAAAACGGCAAGGATGATGCCGAGATTGTCGCTGTATTCAATCGCAGTATGGAGCGCGCTCAGCAGACGGCTGCACGCCACGATATTCCCCACGCATACGATGACTGCGCAAAGATGCTGGCCGAAGTGCAGCCGGATATCGCCTGCGTGTGTACGCCGAACGTTTCGCACAAAGAATACACCTTGGCGGCCCTCGACGCCGGCGCGCACGTGTTTTGCGAAAAGCCCATTGCCGCGCGCTATGCGGATGCCGTCGAGATGTTTGAGTGCGCCGAGGCGCGCGGTCGCATCCTCTTTGTCACGCAAACGGGGCGCTTTGCCAACCGCACGCTGGCCGCTAAAGAGATTGCTGATTCGGGTCAGCTCGGGGATATGTACTATGCCGAGACTTCGGCGCTGCGCCGGCGTGGCGTGCCGACTTGGGGCCGCTTTCACATAAGCGATGATTCGGCCGGTGGCCCGCTCTGCGACTTGGGCGTGCACGCGCTCGACGCTCTGCTGTGGATTATGGGCAGTCCGAAGGTCGTCACTGCCAGCGGTGCCACGTATACTAAGATTGCTAACCAGGACGAAGGGTTGGTCGAAGACCTGGCCGCTAGCGGCGCCCCGGTCGGCGTTTATGAGCCGCGCCCGTATAGTGCAGGTGAGTACGACGTCGAGGATATGGCCGCTGGATTTTTGCGCTTGGAGACAGGGGCTACGATCAGCCTCAAGGCGAGTTGGGCTGCCAACATTCCCGATGGAACAGGCACGAGCTTTATCCTAGGTGATCGGGCTGGTTTACGGTTAGACCCGCTGACGATTATTGCTACTGTGGGACGCTACCAGGCCGACACTTCGCCCAAGGTGCCGGCCGATCCCAACATCCCCTTTTACGGACACTGGAAAGCGGCGGCGCACTTTGTCCGGGTGCTGCGTGGCGATGAAGAATTGCTGATTAAAAAGGAACAGGTGCTCAACGTTATCGGTGCGCTCGATGCGCTCTACCGGTCCGCCGAGCAGGGGAGTGAGGTGTGCCTGTAGGCCGTAAGAAAAGAGCCCCTGGCGGTCGTTTTCCACCGGGGGCTCTCTGTGCGCGTTAGGTCTGAGTTACTTCTGTTCCCACGACATGCCTTCGCCGCGCACCAGACGCGCGCGCAGCTCGTAGGTGCCTGGCCACTCGACCGGTAAATCGCCGTTTTCGACCATCAGCTTGAGCGGATTGACTTTGGTCTTGAGCGGCAGGTAGATGCGCTGGCGTTTGCGCGCTGATTCAAACAGTGCCATCATGACTTCTTGCACCGCGCGCGCGCGCTCGGCGTCGCTGATGGGCTTTTCTATCTTGCCCTCAACCCAGTCGATGGCTTCTACGCACTGGTGCGCCCAGCAGTCGTGCCAGTCGGCCTCGACTTCCTTCCAACCATTTGAAGTGGCGTTGAGATAGCGCACGGTGCCGATCTCGTAGTTGTAGCCGGCCGATTTACCTTCGGGCATATACATCGGTGCGTCGGACGGAATCTCCTCGTCTGGGTGGCGCGTGGTGCTCAGCTCCATAATGCCGTCTGTGCCGATTACGCGGCAGCCCTGGCCCAAGCCGCGGACCATATTGCCGACGATGAGCAGGGTTGCTCCGTTGTCGCAGCCGGCCAATCCCATACAAGCATCTTCGGCGGGTAGACCGCGCTCGGCTTGGTCTGTGGTGCGCTCAACGGCACCGGCGACCCATTCGACTTTGGGCTCGTCCATGAGGAAAAGAGCCAGGCGTATATTGTGCGAGTTGGTGTTGAGGATGTTGCCGCCGCACTCTAACTGCACCTGAGTTACTTTGCCGATCGCGCCTTCGCGGATGAGCTCGCGCGCCTTGAGCCAAGTTGCATGATGGGGCCGCTGAAAGGCGATCAGCAGCTTGACGCCGTTGCGCTGACAGGCGGTGAGCATGGCGTCGGCCTCGCCCAAATCGACGGCCATCGGCTTTTGGCACAGGATGGCCTTGGGCTTGCGCGCGGCCGCCGCGATGACCATTTCGGCGTGCTGCTGGTGCCAAGAGCACACGTCGACAAAGTCGAGCTCCTCTTTATCGAGCATCTCGCGATAGTCGCCGTAGCGGCTGCCTGCATCTACCCCGAAGAAATCGCCAAATTCGCTGCGTGCATCCGGGTTGGTGTCGGCAATGGCGCCGATCTGAGTAGGTTGACCGGGGACGCCGAGCCAGCCGCGCGCGTGCACGCGCGCAATGATGCCGCAGGCGATGATGCCGGTTCGATACTGTGCCATAGAAATTCCTCGCTTAGCAGGGGTAAGAGTGAGTTCCTAACTAGGTAAAATCACGCGCTTTTGTCCACCAGATCAGCCAAGTTATAGGGCGCACGGCACGCGGCTCTATTCCTAGCTATTTGATCAGCATGACTTTAGTCGTTTCGCGCATACTCTCTGTGCTGAGGCGCACGAAGTAGGTGCCATTGCCCATCTGACGTCCATCCGCGTCGCGTCCATTCCACAGCCCGCTATACGAGCCGGCTGGCAAGAGCCCATCTTGCAGCGTGCGCACGGCGCGTCCCAGTATATCCAGCACCACAAGTTGGACGTGTATGTCGCGATCCAGTGTAAATGGGACGGCAATGGAGGCGTTAAAGGGATTGGGATAGCCGTTGCCGAGTGCGGACCACTCGGGAAGCGCCGCTTGGGTTTCTACGATCGCAGTAGGACGAACTGCAGCGTCTGAGAGCACGGCAATGCTGACCGGAGGAAGGCCCGTAGAAATGGGTCCCGAGCGCAGCTCGTTGCTAAATGCGTCAAAGATCTTGAGACCGGCCGAACTCGGATCGGAAAAGCTGCCCTGATCGGCGACAATTAGACGGTCGCCGTCGACGGCTATGTCGGGAATATAACCACCGCTCAAGTCTTGTAGTGCAGGCCCGACTTCGCCGCTGCGCAGGTTAAAGGGCCGTACGTAATTAGTGAAGGTCTCGTCGGAGATGACGGCAAAACCGCGGTCTCCGTCAACGAGTGCTATGCCGTTGAGATCGCCGCCCAAGGCTTCTTCGCCGATGATGCGGCCAAGACTGCGATTGCGCTGAGTATCAATGAGCTCTATACCGCCTTGGCGATCGCCAAAGTGGGCCGAACCGCTGACGACGATGCGTTGGCCGACGGCGATTAGGTTGTTCGGATTAGCCGCACTGAGCAGGATACCCTGTATGCCGTCGCGCTCTGAGTCTACGTCGACGAGCTCGTCTCCCTCTATGTCGATGACGGCTAAAAACGAATCGTCTGCCGGTCCCCAAGTGCTGTTGCGGTCGAGGCGCTGGCAGCTTGCGTAGAGATACGAGCCGACGTGGACCAGGTCTGCTATCTCCGGTAGACCGTCTCCGTCGGCAAAAGCGCTCAGGTCGACGCGGCCGCGCTCGCTGCCGTCGCGCGGGTCGACGATCAGCAACTCGCTGCGCTCGTATAGGGCGATATAGGCCTTGTCGGGGGCCACGACTGCAATGTCCTGTGGGTTGGCGCCGTTGCCAACGGAAAATTGGACCAGCGGCGTGCGTGCATCAGCTGCATCCAAGACGATGATATTGTCCTGGCCAAGTCGGTTGACGACGTAGATTCGGTCGCCGTGATAGCGCACGACGGCGTCGGAGTGTATGCCCAAGAGGTTGACATCGGCCCGTTCAGCCCCGGAAGGTAGCAGGGCTGTGCTGCCCGTAGAAAAATCCGATGTGGCTATAAATAGATTGGATTGGGCTTCTACGGCCTGCGATAGGCTGCACAGGACCGAGACGATTGTGATGATGCGACGCATAGGGGGCTCCTGATAGGGGGCTTATGGATGCAAAAAAGTATGTTCTACTGCAAGAGCATACGAGCGACCGGGCAGCGGGTATCCCCACAGATCGGCGACTCGGTTGTCTCCCACGTTGCGCATTTCCGCGCGCAGTTCTATTGCTTCACCGATGGCTCGTCGCACGCCGATATGGTAGAGAAGGCGGCGGGCGACAGGGCGCAGGTTGGCGCGATCTAAGAAGTGACGGCTCTCCCATTGGTGCTCAAACCAGGCCGCCCAAGGAGCTGTTCTAAGTGCGATGCGATTGCTCAGGCGGTGTCGCGGTGCGTTGGGCAAATCGCGGCCTTTTTCAAACGAGAACGGTGCGCGGTTTTCGGCGCGTTGGTAGGTGTAGTTGCCGGTCGTTACCAAGCGTGAAAAGAGGCGTGCCTGCCAGCGCGTTTCCACGCCCTGCAGCAGCGCCTTGCCGACGTTATAAGGTCTGGAAACTTGCTGCGAGTTGTGGATAAAACGTATCAGGTCCCGAACGCGGTTGCGATAGTAGGCAACTTCGAATAGTTCGACGCCTATGCGCTTGTTCTGCGCTGCGCTATAGACCAGGCCTATATCGCTGTTATGGCCTGTTTCGCTGTTGAGTTCAGCGTTGCCTATAACGGCACCGCGATCGCCGAAGAGTTCAAAGAAGCTCGGAGCGCGTCGGTATATACCGCTGTGGGCGCGTGCGCTGATGCGGGCACTCAACCGCGCCGATAGGCTCCATCGAGCGCTCCAGAGCACGCCGGTACTTCTGAGCGTATCAGCACTGGTAAACGGTCCATTGCCCTGAATAAAAAAGCGATTTCTTTGTCGTTCTATTTGGCCGCCAATCTGCGTGGCGAGTCGCTGGTCGAAGAGCCCTTTTTCTAGTTGCAGGCCTAGCGTCGCGCTGCTGCGTCGACTGGCGTTAGGCGATTCGTTGGCGCGCAGCGCATCGCGCGGTGAAAAGTGCTCTCGACGCAGCTCTGCAAACGCGTTGGCCAGCATGTCGCGGTGCCAGAGCACGTTCCATTCCCCGCGCAGTCCAACGCTTCGGGTAGCATTGCGCTGGTGCTGCTGACCGGTGCCGACCTCCCCCAATAGATCCTTGTACGTATCGCGCTGTTCGGAATAGTAGGATTTGAGGCGCATGCTGCCGCCGCGCGTGTGCGGGCCGTAGAAGTTGACTTCGGCGATGTGGCGCCAGGTATCGAATCGCGTGTGCAGCGATTGGTTGTTTCCCAGTCCGGGGATGCCCTTATGGCTCCAGTCGAGCGTGCTGTGGATCTGCAGCCGGTGTGCTCCTAACAAGCGTCCAGCCTTGCTGAGTATGCGCAGGGCAGCAAAGTCGCTGTTGCGACGCGTCGCCCACTCGTCGTCCTCTGCGTTGTACTCGGTGCCGTTGTCGTCCCAAAAGCGGAAGGTATTATCGCTGGCTCTATAGTCGGCTAGTGACAGATAGTGCCACAGGCCTAGGTGTCCGCTGTGTGAGAAGCCAAGCTGCCGCGTGGCAAACGAGCCGGCCTCCGCGTGCAGATGCGTTTGTTGCGGTGCTTCTAGACCGCGGGTGCGCATGTGCACGACGCCGCCGATGCTGTTGCCGCCAAACTGCGATGGGGCGGTTCCGCGGTGAATTTCGATTTGCTCAACGCCAGCCAGCGACAGGCTGCCCACGTCGACTCCGCCGCCGCTGGCGCTGTTTAACGGCACGCCGTCGAGAAATATCTGCACTTGCTCAGAGGTGGAACCGCGGATGGAAACCGTGCTAAAACTGCCGAGTCCCCCATAGCGCCGTGTGTTGAGACCGGTCGCCGCGTCGAGCAACTGAGCCAGATCGCCGCTGCGGCGATCTACGGTGATCGTTTCGACAAAGGATGCATCATCTTTTGACCGGGGGCGATAGACGATTAGCTCATCCATCTGGAGCGGCTGTAGCTGCAGGTAGAAGTTGACTGTTGTACCGCTGCTGCGCAGATCGATTGAGCGCGTCAGTGGCCTGTATCCTAGCGCTTCGACGCGTATCTGACCGATTGGAGAGGAGAGGGTGGGCAGGCGGTAGAGGCCCGTGCTATCGCTGTAGGTGGACTGTCCGCCGTCGTCTACTGGTGAAGTGGTAAAAATTACCAACGCAGAGGCGATGGGTCGGCCGTCGGCATCGAGCACGCGACCGGACAGCTCACTCGTTTGAGCTATAGGTTCGGCAAAAAGCGCGCGCGTGCAAAGTAGCGCAACAAAAAACCCGACCTGGCGACCAGGTAGGGATAGGGTGCTATTACGGCGCACCGGAGACCACCTTTCCTGCGAAGGTTTTTGTCACCTTGGTATCAGGCAGGTCTCCTGGCTTCCGGTGCGAATCGAGACCCCTTCCCGACTCCATGTGGGTCAGTGGGCACGTCGTCATCGACTTGACGGATTTTCCGTCGACCGGTTACAGTGGCGGGACCGCGGCAGACTTGCACTGCCTTCCCTATTATCGCAGAACGCGTTGGATACGCCCTGTGACCTGAACCATTTCACATACTGCTTTGCCTGCCAATCTAGAGCGCACCAATTGCTTTGTCAAATGAGCGATCTCGAGAGTTCACGGCTGCGTAGCAGCAATGGTTTTCCTAGCCTCTGGGCTATTAGTGCGCTGCTTTAGGGTATGCAGAGGTTTTTGATCAGATTCTAGAGCCCGAGTAGGCCGAGACTGTCGCGGTGAATGAGGGCCTCTATTTCGTCGCGATTTAGGCGCGGTAGCGCCGTGCCTTCCAGCATGTCGTTGAGCGAGCGTATCCCATGTATGGAGGCGTCGATTGTGGTAAAGGGATAATCGCTGCCGAAAAGCAGCTTGTGCCAGACGCCGTATTCTTGCACCAGCATAAGGCTGTTATAAAACTGGAACGGTCGGTAGTGCAGGGCGCTGATGTCGGCGTAGA
>JAYOKQ010000014.1:0-62170 GCA_038119905.1 Gemmatimonadota bacterium
GGTGCCATCGTTTTGATGTACATGCCCAGCGTGAGCAGGAAGACGCCCACGCCAACCCAGCGATGTACAGCATCGGAATTGGACATAGATTAGCTTCGCTTCGACAGGTGAGATTTTTTTGCTGTAATCCCTACAAAATAAGGGATAGCACGGGCTTGGGAAAGTGGGTTAGGGGTGTATGAGAGGCCGTATGCGCGCGGATCAAGCTGGGTTGAGCAACTCGGCCGTGCCCCAGGTGGACGGGTCGCGATCTGCGCCCATGTCTACGATAGACGACCAGGACTGTGTGCCTAGTTGCGTGTCGTGAATGAGGTAAGTAAAGCCAAGTCGATTAAATTCGAACGGGCTAAAACCGTTCAGACCGCTCGCTGGAATCATCAGTTCCATTTGATAGCTCTTTTTGAGGATGCGCAGCCTTGCTTGTATAGAATCCTCCGAACAGGGCGGCGCCTGTTCGCGCGCGTCTTCAATGGACGTCTGGCGACCAATGGGTGTTTTCACCGTTTTGCCGATGCCGCCCGGCAAAAAGTAAAACCGGTGACAGTAGCGATTAGCGCGGTGCTCCTTCACGTCGCGCGTATCGATAAAAAGCTCCAGGCAGTCGCCCTCGGTTGGCTTGCGCGGATCGAGGGTGTAGCGCGTTTTGTTTCGCACTTGGATGCCAAAGTAGAGTCCGCTTTCGTGCCAGCACATATACATATCGGCGAAGCTGCGTTGGCCTTCGATTCCCATTAGGTCGGGCAGCCGTGCGTCGTCGGTCCATTCGCGCAGATTGCCGTCGATCTTGGGCGGCGTTGTTGCATAGGGACAGCGATAGCTGAAGTCGAAAAAGGCGCGCTGCGGCAGGTTGAATTGATTCATTAGCTGGCAACCTTGCGCTTGTTGGCGCGCTTCTTTTTGGGGTTCAAGATTTCTTTTAAAATAGCGCCCGTATGGGATGCCTTTACCTTGGCAACGCGCTCAGGCGTGCCTTCGGCAACGATCTGTCCGCCGCCGTCGCCGCCCTCCGGTCCCAGGTCGATAATATGATCGACCGTTTTGATGACGTCGGTATTGTGTTCGACGACGACCATGGTATTGCCGGCATCTACCAAGCGATGCAGCACTACGAGCAGGCGTGCCACATCGGCAAAGTGCAGGCCGGTTGTCGGTTCGTCGAGTAGGTAGAGCGTGCGGCCGGTGTCGGGACGCGCTAGCTCGGCGGCCAGCTTCAGGCGCTGAGCCTCGCCGCCCGATAGCGTAGTAGAGGACTGGCCGAGGTTCATATAGCCAAGCCCTACGTCGTCCATAATCTGCAGGCGCTGGCGAATGCGCGGCACGCCGTCAAAGAGCAGCAGCGCGTCGCGGATGCGCATTTCTAGCACGTCGGCAATGGAGTGTCCTTTAAAGCGCACGTTGAGCACCTCGCCGGTATAGCGCTTGCCGTTGCAGGTGTCGCACTCAACCCACACGTCGGGCAGAAAGTGCATCTCAATACAGCGCCAGCCCAACCCCTCACACTTCTCGCAGCGACCGCCGGGTTTGTTGAAGGAAAAGCGTCCGGCTTTGAAACCGCGCAGCTTGGCTTCCGGCAGCTCGACGTAGAGCTGTCGGATGAGATCGAAAACGCCCATAACGGTAGCCGGCGTGGAGCGCGGTGAGTGTCCTATCGGAGCCTGGTCGATGTTGATGACTTTATCGATGTGTTCGAGACCGTCAAAGCCGTCGAACTCGCCGACGGGGCGGCTGGCCTTATGTAGCTGGTTGGCCAAGGCATTATACAGCACTTCTTCTACAAAGGTGGACTTGCCCGAACCCGATACGCCGGTGATGCCGATGAGCTGGCCCAGCGGTAGGCGCACGTCGATATTGCGCAGATTGTTTTGCCGCACGCCGCGCACAGTAAGCGCCTGGCCGCTTCCCGTGCGACGCTCTGCTGGCACGGCTATATGCAGTTCGTCGCGCAGGTAGGCGCCTGTCTGCGAGTCTGGAGCTTCGCGGACGAGGTCTGGAGCACCGCTGGCCACGACCTCGCCGCCTTCGCGTCCGGCTCCGGGGCCGATGTCGACGATATAATCGGCCTGCTGCAGCGTGTCGCGGTCGTGTTCTACGACCACGAGGGTATTGCCTAAGTCGCGTAGTGCGGCTAGTGCGTCGAGCAGGCGTCGATTGTCGCGCGGGTGCAGACCGATGGTTGGTTCGTCTAGAAGGTAGAGCACGCCGGTCAGGCCCGAGCCAATTTGCGAGGCGAGGCGGATGCGCTGTGATTCGCCGCCCGACAGTGTGGCTGCGCGCCGGTCAAGCGATATATAGCCTAGGCCAACGCGCTCGAGGAAGTTGAGTCGCGTGCGAATTTCCTGTAGCAGTTCGCCGGCAATTTCACCCTCTCTGGCATCGAGTTGGACGTTGGCAAAAAACGGCAGGCTCTCAGCTATGGGCAGACGTGCAATCTCGGCGATACTGCGCTCGCGCAGATATACAAAGCGGCTGTCTGTTTTTAGGCGAGAGCCCTCGCAGGCCGAGCAGGGCACCTGTTTGAGCGTGCGCTTGAGGCGAGCTGAGCGCCGCGCCATTTCGTCTACGATCGGCAGGACGCCGCGGTAGGAAACGGCGTAGTTGTCTCCCGCAGCAATGCGCTGACCGGGTGCTCCGTAGAGCAGACCGCGTCGCGCCGCGTGGGACAGCTCGGCAAACGGCGTATCAATGTCAAAGCCCAGCGCGCGTCCGGCCGTTTCCAGTAGCTGGGCAAAATCGACATCTTCAATGGCACCCCAGAGGGCGATGGCCCCATCGCGCACGCTGAGCCTGTGATCGGCTATAATGAGGTCGCGGTCGACGCCCTCCCCCTCGCCTAGCCCATCGCAAATCGGGCACATGCCCTGCTGGTGATTGAAGGAAAAGCTCTGCGGGTGCAGCGGAGAAAATGCATCGCCGCACTCGGGGCACGAATAGCGGCGGCTGTAGCGGGTTTCCGCCTCTTCGTCTGGGTAGTAAGCGACCAATTCTCCGCCCGAAAGTTCGAGCGCGCGCTCAACTGACTCATTGAGACGGCTGCGCTCGCGGGCGCGTATGGCGATGCGATCAACGACCAGCTCTATGCGGTGACGCAGACGTCTTTCGAGCGTAATCTCTTCGCCAAGTTCGTGCAGCGTCCCGTCGATACGGACGCGCACAAAGCCGTCTCCGCGCGCTCGTTCGAGCAGCGTTTCATAGCCTTCGTTGTTGCGCGGTTCAATGGGGGCCAGCAGCACGGCACGCTTTTCCTGAGCACTGTCCAGCATGCGGTCGACGATTTGCTGGGCTGTCTGGGCGCCGACGAGCACGCGGCAGCGCGGACAGTGCTGCGTGCCAATGGTTGCATACAGGGCACGGACATAATCGTAGATCTCGGTTACGGTGCCAACAGTAGAGCGCGGATTTTTGCTCGGAGGTTTCTGTTCGATGGCGATGGCCGGCGACAGGCCCGAAACGCGTTCTACCTTGGGCTTTTGCATCTGTTCGAGAAACTGCCGCGCATAGGCCGAGAGCGATTCGACGTAGCGTCGCTGTCCCTCGGCGTAGATGGTGTCAAAGGCCAGCGTCGACTTGCCCGAACCCGAAACGCCCGAGACGACCGTCATCCGGTCGCGCGGTATTTTGACGTCGATCCCCCGCAGGTTGTTCTGACGTGCTCCACTGACTTCAATTTCTCGTATCCAGCCGCTGTCGGTCGCCTGAGATGCGGTTTTTGGAGTCGGCTTAGTGGATTTCTTTTGTGAAGTAGAGAAAAGCTCCTTGAGGAAGCGACCCGTGTAGGACTCGGCGACGGCGGCGACCTCTTCCGGCGTGCCTGCAGCGACGATTTGCCCGCCTTCAACACCGCCCTCCGGTCCAAGATCGAGAATGTAGTCGGCCGTTTTAATGACTTCCATATTGTGCTCAATAACGACCACCGTATTGCCCTGATCGGCAAAGGTATGCAGGATCTTGAGCAGCTTGTCGACGTCGGCAAAGTGCAGCCCTGTAGTTGGCTCGTCGAGTATATACAGCGTGCGCCCCGTGCTGCGTCGACACAGTTCCTTGGCTAGCTTGACCCGCTGAGCTTCGCCTCCCGACAGCGTGGGGGCAGGCTGGCCGAGTTTTAAATAGCCGAGCCCCACGTCGTCTAGCGTCTTGAGGACGCGGTAGATTTGCGGCACGTTCTCGAAAAATTTTAGCGCTTCTTCAATCTCCATTTGCAACACGTCGGCGATCGATTTATCGCGAAACTTAACCGTCAGCGTCTCTCGATTAAATCGACTGCCCTGGCAGACTTCGCACTCAACCCATACATCGGCGAGGAACTCCATCTCGACCAGCGTGGCTCCGTTGCCCTCACAGGCTTCGCAGCGCCCGCCTTTCACGTTGAACGAGAAACGACCCTGTGCATAGCCGCGCAAGCGCGCCTCGGGTAGTTGGGCAAAGAGCTGGCGAATGGGGGTTAGCACGTCGGCGTAGGTCGCGGGGTTGGAGCGCGGCGTGCGACCGATGGGTTTCTGATCAATGCGGATGACTTTGTCGAGATGTTCGACGCCGCGGATGGCCGAGTGCAGGCCCGCTTCGAGCTGAGCGCGGTGCAGCTGGCGGTCGAGCGCTTTAAACAGGATATCGTTTATCAGCGACGATTTGCCCGATCCAGAGACGCCGCACACGCTGGTAAAGCACCCCAAGGGAATACGCGCCTCTACGTTCTTTAAGTTGTGGTGCCGTGCGCCGACAATTTCTAGCCACTGACCGCTGCCTTTGCGTCGTTGTTCGGGAACGGGAATGTGCTTAAGGCCAGCCAGGTAATGTCCCGTTATTGATTCTGGGTGGCGCTCGACTTCTTCGGGGGGGCCACACACGACTAAGGTGCCGCCGCGTTCGCCGGCCCCCAGCCCGAAGTCGACGATGAGATCCGCTTCGCGCATCGTCTCCTCGTCGTGCTCGACCACAATGACGGTGTTGCCTATGTCGCGCAGTCTCTTAAGAGTGTTGAGCAGGCGCTGATTGTCGCGGTAGTGCAGGCCGATAGAAGGCTCGTCAAGAACGTACATAACGCCGACAAGTCCAGATCCAATTTGCGAGGCGAGGCGGATGCGCTGCGCTTCACCACCCGATAGGGTATGGGCTCCGCGGTCCAAGCTGAGGTAGCCCAGTCCCATATCGCACATCAACGACAGGCGGCCGCGAATCTCTTTGAGCGCCTCTTCGGCGATTAGGGCGCGAATGGCATCAAAGGTGAGTTCAGCAAAAAAATCGCGCGCTTCTTCAATGGCAATGCCGGTTAACGAGGGCATATTGCGGTCGTCGATTAGCACGGCGCGCGATTCGGGGCGCAGGCGGCCTCCTTCGCAAGACGAGCAAATCTGCGTGCCCATAAACTGCTCCAACTCGCGCCGAACGCGCTCGTTGCCGCCGCGAAAGCGCTCTTCGAGCATAGCCACAACGCCCTCATAGGGATCGTCGTGTGACCAGGTATACTTGCGCTTGTTAGTATAGGTAAAGGTGATTTTCTCGTCGCCGAGTCCATAGAGAAAGCCACGTTTTTGCTCGGGATCGAGATCTTTCCACGGGGTATCGAGACTAAAACCGAGGTGGTCGGCCGCTCCTTCGTACAGGTGCAGCCGCCAGCGATTGCTCGTCACGTTACCGAGCGGTTCGACGGCGCCCTGCATAATCGATTTCTGTGCATCGGGCACGAGCAGGTGTTCGCTCATGAGCACCTGCGTGCCCAAGCCGTTGCACTGGCGGCACATGCCCTGCGGGTTGTTGAAGGAGAACATCTGCGGAGTCGGCTCTTGATAGGATATGCCGCAGTCCGGACAATCGAAGCGAGCGCTGTAGAGTTGGTCGGCTTCATTCTCGCGCGCGACGATAAATGTGCCCTCGCCCAGTCGCAGCGCGGTGTCGACCGCTTCGGTCAGGCGTCCGCGCTGTTCCTCGCGCAGGACCAGGCGATCTACCACGACTTCGATCGTGTGCCGACTGTAGCGATCCAGGCTGGGTGCTTCGTCGAGGTGGAAAATTTGCCCGTCGATGCGAACGCGTATAAAACCTGCTTTTTGCAGGTCGTCAAATAGCTCGTGATACTCGCCCTTGCGCTCCTGCACTACCGGTGCAAGGACGTGTAGACGCGTTCCATCGGGTAGGGCGTGAATGCGCGATACCATCTGCTCGCGGCTCTGCGCGCCAATGGGTTTACCGCAGCCCGTGCAGTGCGGGACGCCGACGCGCGCAAAGAGAATGCGCAGGTAGTCGTAGATTTCGGTGATCGTGCCCACCGTCGAGCGCGGGTTTTGACCGGCCGTTTTCTGGGCGATGGAAATGGTCGGCGCGAGACCGGAAATCGAATCGACGTCCGGTTTCTCCATCTGTCCGAGAAACTGGCGCGCATAGGCCGATAGCGAAGTTACATAGCGGCGCTGACCTTCGGCATAAAGCGTGTCGAAAGCCATGGAGGACTTGCCCGAACCCGAAACCCCGGTAAAACAAATAAGCTGGTTTTTGGGCAGATCTAAGTGGACGTTCTTGAGGTTGTGCACGCGTGCACCGCGCACGACGATCTGATGGGTTTCCATGGCAATCCTTGCAATTGGGCACAGGCTGAACGACGCAAGAAGACGGTTACAGATCGCACCTATTGCGCCGGACCAAACAGCTAATCTGGTTGGAAAAGCTAAAAAGGGAAAGAGCGCGCCATCAAAACGCGTTCATCTGGGCCTGTGCGCCGAACATATCGGGTCTTCTTGCTCTGACAAGAGAGCAGAGCAAGAAAACAATTGAACCGGTCTTTCCGCCCGTTGCTTGACGCCCTCTATACGCCGCACTATACTGACAAATCGCGCGATAAATCGGTGCGGTCTAACGACATTCACTATCTATTCACAGAGGAATTTTTACCATGATAAAATTGGGTGCTAACTCAGTGCTCTTCGGCGGTTTTGACATCGAGACGGCCTTTAAATACATCGCCTGGGCTGGCTATGACGGCATTGAACTATCAGCGATAAAAGGCATGTGCGAACATCTCGAATTGGATAATTGGCAGGCGCAGAAAAACCAGATTCAGGAGTTGAGCGAGCAGTATGAACTGGAACTTCTGTCGATGGAAGAAGCCGCGCTCGACGAAGAGCGCCTAGAAAAGGCCTTTGCCGCCGGTGCTGAAATCGGCATTCCGGTGATTAATGTGGGGCCGGGTGGCAAAGCCGATGTTGAGGAAGATTTTGACCGTCAGGTTGCGCTGCTGGCCAAGATGGCCGATCGCGCCCACGCGCACGGTGTGACGATGTGCGTAAAGGCCCACGTAGGGAACAGCATTTACAACACGCCGACGACGCTACGTGCGATGGCGGCGATTGATTCGCCGGGTTTTGGCATCGATATGGATCCCAGTCACATTCATCGTGCCGGCGAGAATCCGGTCGACGCGTTGGGTGCCGTGGTCTCGCGCGTAAAGCACGTGCACATACGCGACTGCGCGGTCCCAGAGGGTGGTCCAGGTGCGCCCGAACTGCAGGCTTGCGGTCGCGGGCAGATCGACCTGGCCGGCTACGTGCGCGTGCTGCACGAGGCGGGTATTGACGTCGCTGCCAACCTAGAGGTTATCGGCGCCAAAGAATACGATTTAGGCCGCGTCGCAACGATTGCCGCCGAGAGCCGCGGCTATCTCAACGCCTGCCTCAAGGCCTGTGGCGCGCGCTAGCGTGAGATTTCGCCATTCGGACTAGCAGTGCGCGCCTTTGTAGCTCTGCGTCTCTCGGCCGATGCGCTATCGGCATTAGATGATGCGTGCGAGCGCCTGCGCGCGTGCTGGATGCCGGAAGGAGTGCGCTGGGTATCGCCCGAGAATAGGCATCTCACGCTGCGCTTTTTGGGCGAAGGTGAAGCGCGGGCCGCGCTCGGCCTGCAGGAGACGCTCGGCCAAATCGCCGCCCAGACCGAGCCACTTGCGCTGCGGTTGGCCCCGTTGGGCTGCTTTCTCAGCGTTCGTCGACCCAGCGTGCTGTGGTGTGGCTTGGATGGTGACCTATATGCGCTCAAGAATCTTCAACGTCGGGTTGAACGCGTTGTACAACAGGCTGGATGGACCGCAGAAACGCGCGTCTTTCGTCCGCATATAACGCTGGGGCGCGTGCGACCCAGCGTTCGGGCATCCGGGGTATTTCCGAAAGTAGACGTGGCGCCGATGTCTTTTTTGGTTTTGGAAATGGAGCTCATCGAGAGCCGTCTCGAGCGCCGCGGTGCCGTCTACCGAACGATTGCTAAGTTGCGCTTTAGTGGTCCTACTTGAGAGGGCGCACCAGCCCAAACGAACTGGTATATCCGTGCAGATGAGTTGACGCGCCAACGGGGCCGATCTCGCCGCTGCAGAAAAAGCCCGTTAGTGGCATGGTTCCGAAGCGCTCAAAAAAAGCGTTGGATTCATAGTTGGCTTCTGAAAAGAGCTGTTGGCCGCGTCCTGTGCAGGTAAACAGGAGTGCACCGCTGGGATCATGTCCGCTGGAAGGGCACTGTCGAAGAACTAGATTGAGATCTTCGTTGGCCGCTTCGGCATCGCGCAGGTGAAATTGCACGGTTTGACCTGGACGGAGCACGTCGCCGATGGCCAAATAGCCCTTCTCGTGGTCCATGTGTACAATATTGCGCATGAGAAAGTCGTGCGGCTCATCGGGCTCCTTGAGTTCTGTGCTGGCAATCCCTAAGAGCAGGCCGTCGCGCATGCGCGCTTGGTCGGCGGGACGAAGGCTGTGGTATAGCTCGGCTAGGACCTGCGAGGCGGGGCGGTTGTCCAGTTGGAACAGTAAATTGTCTTCGCAGGTATTGGCCGTCATAGGTTGGCCGATGGGGCGACATCCCCGCGCTACGAGCGCGTCGATTTGTATATTGCCCTGCAGTGCGATGCCGACCAGTCCGTTGGCGTGCAGGGAGCCATCTAAAAAGAGCATATTGTCGTCTATAGCCGATGCTAGACCGCCGATTTGCGTGCAGCCGGGATAGGCGAAGTCGAGCCCAGCCAGCAGCGGGCGCGGATCAAAGGGCGGTGGGCCGGCCAAGTTGGCTAGCAGAATGAAATGAGCCGGCTGGGTGCGATCGGCGCCGACGAGATCCGCCCACGCATCGGGACCGGCATCGGCTGTGGGACATTGTTCCTGTCGAGCGTAAAAGGGATGAATGGAAACATCGGGCAGATGGGCCGCACATAGGGCGATGCCCGCGCCGCTCTCCTGCTCCTGCCCGCCACCCACCAAACCCGCGCCGCTGCATCCGATGCTGACGCGTGGGTTGAACAGTGCGTTGCACTGTTGGGCGATGTAGCGGTAGTCGGCTGCGTGATGAGAAGACACGAAGGCGCAGACGAGATCCGGGCGCTGTCCATTGAGCTGTGCGTCAATGGACAGCTTGATCTCTGCGAGTGCTGCGCCGGCGTTGTCTTCGCTCGATAGGGCGGAGGCCCAGATCATACACGTCCCCTTTTCCTGTATAAAAACAAATAATGCTGCGGTGGACAATGGCTGAAGCCGCTCAACACAGAGGAGACAACACAATGCCGGGTCGACCCTATATACTGGCCGAGACTAATTGGCAGGCCGTGCGGGAAACCGAGTACGATGTGGCTATACTGCCATGGGGGGCAACAGAGGCGCACAACTATCATTTGCCCTATTCAACGGATGTCGTTCAGTGCGACGAGATCGCCGCCGAGGCGGCCCGACGGGCCTGGGAACAAGGCGCGCGCCCAATCGTGTTGCCGACGGTGCCTTTTGGGGTCAATACGGGACAGCTCGACGTAAAGCTCGATATCAATATGAACCCCTCGACTCAGCTGGCCGTGCTATCGGATGTGGTGGCAGCGCTCGAGCGTCAGGGCATTGATCGACTCCTCATCATGAACGGGCACGGTGGTAATGACTTCCGTCAGATGGTGCGCGAACTGTTACCAGAATACGACGTTTTTATTTGCTGTATGAACTGGTTCTCGGTCGTTGCAGAGGGCATCTTTGAGCGCGGCGGAGATCACGCCAACGAGATGGAGACCAGTCTCATGCAGTATCTGCGCCCCGACTGGGTGCTGCCGCTCGATCAGGCCGGTGATGGGCGCGAACACGCATTTAAAATTAGAGGGCTGCGCGAAGGTTGGGTTTGGACGCAGCGCGACTGGCTCCAAGCTACAGACGATACGGGAATCGGCGATCCGAGTCTGTCTACGCCCGAGAAAGGGCAGCGCTGTCTCGAGCAGGTCGCCGGTCAGATCGCTTCATTTCTCGTCGAGTTAGCCGCGGCCGATCTAGACGACCTATACGAGGCCTAGGTGTCGTTTTACGCCTTTACCGTACCCGGTGTCGAAGGTATGCTCGCGCGGGAAATTACCGAGTGCGGCGGCCAAAGCGGCGAGCGGCGTCGCGGCGCTGTATTCTTTGACTGGTCTGCCTCGCCGCGTGCTGCGCTGCAGCTCGGTATGGCCGAAGACGTATTCGCCTTGGTTGCTCGCGATCAGGTGTCTCTGGAAAAAGACGGACTGCGCCAGATTGAGGCATTAGTTGCTACGTCGTCGGCGTGGGATCGAGCGCTTGACGCCCTGCACCAAGTGCGTCCGCGCCGAGGCCAGCGCGTGCGCTTTCGCGTCGTCGTTCAGCGTCGCTCCGGCGGCCAGCGCTACGTGCGCAAGGTCGTTGAGGAGCGCGTGCGTCAGGCGATCGCCCAGCGTTTCCCAACGTGGCGAGCTGTGGCGGAAGAGGGCTATTTGGAAGTCTGGATTCTCGAGGAGCGCGGCGAGGTGCTATGCGGCGTGCGCCTATCCGATCACACGATGCGCCATCGAACCTATAAAAAGAGCAATATCGCTGCTTCGCTGCGCCCGGTGGTGGCGCGGGCCATGGTCGTGATGACCAAGCCGAGTGAGGACGACGTATTCCTCGACCCAATGTGCGGTGCCGGCACGCTGCTGATCGAACGCGGTGAAAGCGGTCGCTATCGGCAGCTGTTGGGGGGCGATATCCGTCCAGAGGCGCTGGAGGCAGCCCAGAGCAATATAGGACCGCGCTACAAGCCGATTGTCCTGCGCGCATGGGATGCCTGCAGCTTACCGCTGGATGCCGGTAGCGTAACGAGCGCCGCCTGCAACCTGCCTTTCGGAAAAAAAGTGGGTGCGCGCAGCGAGCTGGCTGATCTCTACGGGCGCTTTGTTCCCGAGCTGCGTCGCGTGCTTGCGCCGGGAGCGGCCGCCGTGCTGCTGACCAGCGAGCGCGCGCTGCTCGAACGCGTTATGCGCGAACACGCGCATTTCTACTGCGAGCGCATGCTGTCGCTGGCGGTGCTAGGCCAGCGGGCCTTCGCCTTTGCGCTGCGCGCTCTATAACCCGCATGGCGGGTGTGTTTATCATGGCGACCATTCGACAAGGAGGATGCGATGAGCCATTTCTTGGATAAGTCGGTTATCGTAACGGGCGGGGCAAAGGGGATTGGTGCGGGGATTGCCCGTGCTTTTGCGGCTGCCGGAGCGCGCGTAGCCTGCATGGACGTAGACGCAGCGGCCGGTCAAGAGCTGGCCGCGCAAGAGAGTCAAGGGGCTGGAGAGATTCGTTTCTTCGAAGCCGATGCTGCCGATGGACAGCGCTGTAAAGCAGTGTGTGATGCGGTGGTTGCCGAGTGGGGCGGCATTGATGTGCTGTGCAACAACGTGGGTATCCAGCCCGTTTCAAGCTACGTGCCGGCGCATGAACTACCGGAAGATATGTGGGATCGAATCATCAATATAAACTTGAAGAGCTACTTTCTCATGGCCAAGTACAGCGTGCCGAATATGATGGCCCGCGGCGGGGGTGTCATTATCAACACTGCTAGTGTGCAGGGCCTGCAGTCGGCGCTGGGCGTGTCGGCCTATGCCGCAAGCAAGGGCGGGATTCTCTCGCTTACGCGTCAGCTCGCCCTCGAATATGCCCCGCATAATATTCGCGTGCTCGCCGTCAACCCGGGTGGCATTGACACGCCGCTGGTGGATGAACTGGTCGAGGCGCAGGGCATGGACCGCGACGAGTTCGATAAAGGATATGCCGATATCCACCCGGTCGGTCGTTTTGGGCAGCCCGCAGACATTGCCAACGCCGTTCTTTTTCTGGCCAGCGATGGCGCTTCTTTTATGACCGGTTCGTACGTCAACGTCGATGGCGGCCTTATGGCCAAGGGTGCTTGGGCATGAGCGTGGGGGATATAGATTGTTACCTGACGCAGGGCTACTGGATTTTTCGCGGTATCATACCGCCGGCACTGCTGCGCGACCTGAGGCGCCAGGCCGAGCTTGCCCGTGCGTTGGCGCACGAGCTCAACGGTCCGCAGACCCAGCGCATCCAACCGCTGGACCAGTACGGCGATCGCATTGATCTACAGCCGTTCCGCGACTACGTCGAGTTAGCGCCTCTGCGCGATGCGGTTGAAGCCCTGCTCGGGCCGGGCTATACGCACGGTCATCTGCACATTATGGGACTGCTCGTCGAACCGGCCGAACACCCCTGGCACTGTGGCTGGCACCGCGACGGCGTTGTCGAGGTGCCGCCCGAAGCCCGCACACCGGAACTGGCCGCCGAGATGAATGCATTTTGGCACGATTTACGCGTCTTTAATCAAGTAAATTGCGCGCTCTATGCCGACTCATGCACGTGGTTTGTACCAGGCTCTCATCTGCGCTCTTTTGACGTAGCGGGCGAAGCGCAGAGTACGGGCGTAGAGGCGATGCGCACGCCGCCTGCAGGTCTCTCCGACGTGGAGGCTGAACGCTTCTATCTGCAGCACTGCTTAGATATGCCCGGCGCCGTGCAGGTGCACCTAAACGCCGGTGACTTTCTGCTCTACCGCAATCTGGCTTGGCATACGGGGCTCTATCTACCGTATCAGCCCCGCGCGACCATACACGATATCGTCAGTCATCCACAGGGAGGCGAGGTGACGGCGCGCTGGCGCGAGGCACAGCAGCGCGCGCGTGCCCACTGGGAAGCGAAACAGTAGGCGCGTTGTGCGCGAGAGGTTAAGGGGATGGCTGCAGGCGGCAATGATGGGGTTCTCTTTATTGCATTCCGCTTGTAATATGCCCTTTGCATCGGATGGTCAAGGTGCGTCCGACAAGCTCGTATTGGTGCACTATATGCCCTGGTATGCGACGGCACCATTTAGCGGGCACTGGGGATGGCACTGGACGATGAACCGCTTTGATCCCGATCGCGTCGACGCGTCCGGTCGGCGAGAGATTGCGTCGCACGCCTATCCGCTCATCGGGCCGTACGATTCCAACGATCCATACGTGCTGGAATACCACGTTTTACTTATGAAAATGGCCGGCGTGGATGGCGTCATCATCGACTGGTACGGCACCAGTGGATTGCGCGATTACGGAACGATTCACCGCAATGCGGCACACCTGATCGAATACGTCAAAAAAGCCGGGCTGCAGTTTGCCGTTTGCTACGAAGATCGAACGGTCGAATACGTGGCCGAAGAGCGGAGCGCGGATCGAGCAGAAGCCGTTGCGATCGCGGCCGAAGATATAGCGTGGCTAGAGAGGACGTGGTTCGGCGATGCGGCATACGTGCGCACGGGAAATCGGCCTATCATCCCCGTTTTTGGTCCGATCTACTTTCAGTCGGCAGAGGACTGGGATCGGATTTTGGCGAATGCTTTGACGCGGCCTCTGCTCTATGCGTTGCCGCACCGCGTAGCCGCAACGCAGGCCGACGGGGTTTTCGGCTGGCCACCTGTGTACGGGGGGCGGGAGATTGCGCCGAGTGAATGGATGCAGTACCTGACCGATTTGTATGAAGGCGCCGTTTCGGAGCGCGCGGTCATAGGCGTTGCCTTTCCGCAGTTTCGCGATCGCTACGAGACTAGCTATGGTTCCATTGATGCACGAGGAGGTGCGACCTTTCGCCAGACGCTTACAATGGCCTTGGACAGTGCGTGTCCTATCGTGCAGATCGCCACGTGGAATGATTTTGGCGAGGGGACCAGCGTAGAGCCAACCGTCGAAGATGGTTACCGCTACTTAGAGAGCATACAGCAGGCGCTGGGGGGACGGAGAGGCTATACGGCGGCGGATCTGCGTCTACCGCTGCAGCTGTACGGCCTGCGCCAACGCGCGGAAAATGATCCGACCCTACAGCGCTCATTAGACGAGGTGGCAGACGGCCTGTCGCGCGGCAAGGTGGCTCGAGCGCAGCAGCTGATGGCGGAGGTGCAATCGCGCTTGCGGCGTTAGCGCATTCGTCTACGAACGTGCATATGCGCCGATAATGTCGATAATAAGCGCAATGTCGTGGCGCGCTTCGATCAGGGGCGTCCTCGGGCTCGTGCCGTCGACAATGCAGGCGTGAAAATGCTTCAATTCGCGGACAAAAGGGCTCTCCCAGCCGATGCTTGGATAGGAGCGCACCGGATGGCCTGCCGCATCTAATCGCTGTACTTCGAGCGTCGAGAGAATACCGCGGGCAAAACCCGTCGGATAGGAAAGCAACAGACGGCTGTCGTCGCCGCACACTTCCAGCGTTTCCTTGAAATCGCGCACGTCGCGCAGTTCCACCCAAGTGGCCGCACAGCGAGCACCGCTGGGATAGGCCAGCACCGTGTGAATCCCCCATCCATCGTTCCATATGTCCGTCGACAGCACTTGTTCGGGTAGGCCGAGCATTGCCCGCGCGCCGTAGAGATCGTGAATCATGCTACCGGCCATGCGGAAAAAAGCGCCGCGTACGGCGTCGGAAACGTCGCCGATGGCCTGTCGGGCGGCTGCGTCGCGCGCAGCCTGTGCGGCCTCTGCGTGTGTGGGCGAAAGATCGTTCGCCCGGTGCAAGCGAAAATGCGCCAGGTGGTGGGCATTGTCTGTGTGCAGATGGTTGATCTGCGCATAGCGAATCGCCTGCATGCTTTCGGCGATCTGCTGCGCCTGCTCAAAGGCTGGATCGTAGACTTTCATATAGGCGGCCATGCCCACGGTGCCGGCCCGCTGCTGCGCTTCCGTGATGCGCGCCATTTCCTGCAGTGAAAAGCATACAGGTTTCTCTACGAGCACGTGTTTCCCCGCGTCGAAGGCCGCAACGGCAGCCTCTGTTTTGGGGTCGGTATGGCAGAGAAGAACGGCGTCAATATCGCTCGATAGCAGTTCGTCCAGTGAATGTGTGTGCCGAGGCAGGTGGAATTCATCGGCTACAGCCGCGGCTAAGCCGGGGGATAGGTCGCACGCTATATCAACGGAAAATTCATTCTGAAGCAGGGCGAGGTTGGGCAGGTGCTGGACTTGGGCAACGGCACCGCAGCCAACGAGTCCTAAACGAATTTTTTCCATGGCAGATTCCCTATCGGTGGGGTGTTCGTTAGATATGCTAGTCGATCTGGCCGGCGCGCGGGGCTAGGTCGTTCCAGCGATCCGACACCGCATATAGGTCTTTGTGCGTTTGGCGCAGCGCCTCCCACAGCGATTCGCGCAGGCGCGTTGCCGCATCGATATGGCCGGACTGAAGGGCCTTTTTTAAATCGGCCGCTAGAATGCGCTGTGCGTCGGCAAAGGCGCGCGCGCTTTCGGCAAGCGCTTCAGCTCGAGCGGCGACGTCGTCTACGAGTTCTTCTATCGGCGTGTGGGTGTCCGTCTCGACGTCATACTGACTCGAGGCGATAAAGCGCGTGGGATGGCGCGTGCCGTCGATATCTCGTCCGGTATGCGTCGGCTGGATATGTGGCGTGACGGACAGATACATATAGACCGGCTCTTGGCCGCTGTTGCGCACTTGGTGGATCTGGTCGGCTAGGGCCACGCAGAGTTGACCGGGTCCCAGCGTTTGTTCTTGGCCATCTATGTAAAAGGTCAAATGGCCTTCTAAAATGAAGAAGACCTCGTGGCCTAAGTCGTGGCTGTGCATGCCGTGCACTTCGCCGGGTTCAATGCGCAAAAAGCGCGCGCGTATGTGCGGGGTTACCAGCAGGTTAATTAGGTCACTGCGATAGTCAAAAACGGCAAAGCTCATGGGCCTAACTCCTCCTTTAAGCGCTGGGCAACCGTTTCTTCGTCGCCGTCGCGCACCTGAATCATATCGAGGCGCAGTGCTTCCGTCGTGGCATCGAGCCAGATGGCTGGATATCCGGCACGCAGCGCGTCTGCGATCTCTGCAACGGTGCGCCCACTGTGATCGGCTAGCTGGATTTCGACGATGCAATCGCGCTGCGCCACGGTCGCTGTCGCGGGTTGGCCGAGGTGCTCGGCGAGTTTTTCTGCGCGTCGTTGCGCGGCGCTAAAGCGTTCCGCGTGGTCCATCGACAACCAGCGCCGCAGCGCCGCAACGACGCCGAAGACTTCTTGGCGGTCGACTTTGAACGGCCGGCCGAAACCCAGCAGATCGTGTTTTTCAAAGCCGGCAAAGCTGTGCAGGCGCGCTGCCTCGATCAGGTCCTCGCGTCCACACAGCAGTCCCGTCGAATTGGGGGCGCCAAAATATTTGGCGCCGTAGCCGTATAAATCTGCCCCCATATCCGCGTAGCGCCGCAGGCCATCCAGTGGAAAAACTTTATAGGCTGAGTCGACGATTACGGGCAGGCCGTGACCGTGGGCGATGCGCACGATCTCTTCCACGTCTACATACGTGCCGGGTGCGTCGATCTCGGGAAAGAGAATAGCAGCGGTGCGTTCGCTGATGGCCGCTTGGATATCGTCTGCAGTGGACTGGGTATCGCTGCCTACTGGCACGATATCGACGCCGGTCATGCGCACGACGCGGTCATACTTATAGCGCTGTGGCTGCTGGATAATGACCTGGTCTTTCAGTCCCTCCAAATTAGGTAATTGCGCCATCTTTTTCGGATCCTTACCCGTCAGGCAGGCAGCCGTTCCGAGCACGAGTGCTGCGGCACACCCCGGAGTCACTAGGGCGGCTGGCGCGTTAATTAGCTCGGCTATAGCGGCTCCTGAACGAATGAATAACTCTTCCATATCGACGTAATAGCGTCCGGCCTGGCGCATGATTTCGACGACTTCGGGGTGGGGCTCGGATCCTCCCAGCAGCGTGCGCGCACCGAGGGCGTTGATGGCGGGACGGACGCCGAGGTCGGCGTAGAGTTGCAGGGCATCGGTAGACATGGAAGAAACTCCCCGTGGATGTGTGGCGTATGGGGCAAGGACGCCTAGGGCGGCAGCGGAGATCTCGCTGGCCTAGTTCGCTAAAGGGCTACTATGAGCAGACCGCGCTGTGCGGACTGTGACCTACAGCTGATGTAGGGTAGCCCATCTGGCGCTCTCTGCCTTTATTATATGGCCAGTACTAAATGCAATTACAGCGCCTGAGTCAATCGCGCCTACCATTCTCACTAGCAGAGCATACGGAGAGGGAATATGTCGGAAAGTATACCTCGTCTACCCGACGAACATCTGGCGGCCGCGCGCACCATAATCGCCGACAACCGCACAAAAAAGAACTGCAAAATTTGCTACGATCGCGGTTTTTTAGGCACGAACCAGGACAATATGCTGGTGCCGTGCAACAAGTGCGTCGATTCCGATGCGGTGATGGAAGCGTGGCGAGCCTATGTGCGCGACAACGAGGAATTGAGCGCGCTCTACGGTGATTACTTCGAAGAGGAAGAAGAGGAAGGCACCGAAGAGGAGAGCGAAGAAAAGGCCTAGATATTAAATGGGCTTAGGTCGCCCTTGCCCGCGCGCAGCACGTGGGCTCGGTCGTCGACTAATGATACAACGCTCGAAGGCTGTACGGGCAGCGATCCGCACTCGAGAATTAGGTCGACGAGGTCGCCCATCTGCTCCTGCAGATCTACCGGTTCGGTGATGACTTCCTGCGTGGAAAAGTTGGCGCTGGTGCTCAGAATCGGCGCTCCGAGGGCTAGTACTAGATCCCGCGGCACGGGGTGATCGGGTATGCGCAGGCCAACGGTCTGCTGTTCGGTAGTTAGTATCGATGGGGCGTCTTCGGTCGCGGACAGCACAAAGGTGTAGGCGCCCGGAAGACACTGCGCTAGCAGAGCGCGCGCATAGGGCGATACCTGCGCATAGCGGTCGACGTCCTGCAGGTCCGCGCATACAAAGGACATGGGCTTGTTGGCATCGCGTCCCTTGATGTGCTGCACGCGCTCAATCGCCTGGGTGTTGGTTATATCGCATCCTAGTCCATAGATGGTATCGGTCGGATAGATAATGACCCCGCCGCTCTTTAGCACGTCTGCGGCGCGCTCTATGTGCAGCCGGTCGGGATGCTGCGGATCAATATGGAGCATAGGTGCCATGGCTATGCTCGCTCGCCGTCGATCTTATCGACCCAGGCACTGACGACTGCATCGATCATGGCCTGGCCGTGCTCTACATTGGCGGTCCAGCTATTCTTCTCTTCGTCCTGCCTACAGTACCAAGGTGCGCTGTCATCGAGGCGATCTTGCTCAACTAGCTCGGGGCGGGCGGCCATGAGAAACGACGTCTCGTTGTAGCCGGCGTGATCGCCTCCGGCCGGTGGGCTGGCGGCCGGTAGAATCATCGGCAGCACCTGAATGCGGCCCCACACGTTCCCACCTACCTCGCGCATTTCTGCTTCGCGTCCCCACCAGCCGTGTTCATAGCCTCTTTCCAGCACGTCTTCGAAGGTTAGCTCGGCGGCGGCTTTTTTAAAGGCCAGCGCCAGCGGCGCCTCCATGCCTTGGTGCATGATACTAACGTATATCTTGCGAAATCCCATCTCGCGAAAATTTTTCAATATGCTCTTTACGTACCGACCAAAGGCGTCGTAGTCCGGATCGATGGTGCCGTCTTTGGGGCCGCCGAGGGCGTAGCCGGTCGGACCGTATTCAAACGAAGGGGCAATGGCACAGGGCGTGTGTTCGGCAATGCGCTGGCAGATTTCTTCGACGATGATCGTATCGTGGCCAATGGCCATGTGCGGTCCGTGCGTCTCGATGCAGCCGGCGGGGACTAGCAGCGGATGGCCCGCCTCGACGTAGGCGCTTAACTGATAGGGGCGCATGTGTTTGAGTTGCATGAGTGGCTCCTGCGTTTTGCGTTGGCAACGGTCGGGGAGTAATATAACGCACGGTTCACCAATAAATCCAGAGAGCACATGGCACATACAGTCGTCGGTACGGCCGGCCATATTGACCACGGCAAAACCCTGTTGGTCAAGGCGCTGACCGGAACAGATACGGATCGAGCGCCCGAGGAAAAGGCGCGCGGTATAACCATTGAGTTGGGCTTCGCCTTTCTGGGCGACGAGATCGCCATTGTAGACGTGCCCGGACACGAGCGATTCGTCAAGACGATGGTTGCCGGCGTTAGCTCAATCGACATTGCGCTGCTAGTAGTCGCGGCCGACGATGGCATTATGCCGCAGTCGCGCGAGCACCTCGATATTCTCAATCTGCTCGGAGTAGAGCGCGGTATAATCGTTCTCAACAAGATCGATCTGGTTGAAGAAGAGTGGCTAGAGTTAGTCGAAGAAGAGCTGCGTGAGTTTGTTGCTGGTACGTTTCTCGAAGCGGCTCCGATCGCGCGCGTCTCGGCGCAGAGTGGAGCGGGTATTGATGCGCTGCGCGCGCGCCTGTTGGAAATGACAGCCACCACCGGCACGCGTCGAACCGACGCGCCCTTTCGCCTGCCGTTAGATCGGGCCTTTTCGATAAAGGGATTCGGTTTGGTGTGCACGGGCACCGTTGTCGCAGGACAGATACGAGAGGGAGCTTCCGTCGACCTGTTGCCTGCGGGTCGCTCTGCGCGCGTGCGCACTATACAGGCGCACGGTCAGGACGTAGCCGAAGCGGGCGCGGGCGATAGGGCTGCTATTAACTTAGTCGGCCTCGACCTCGATCAGGTGCAGCGCGGCGACGTGCTGGCCGCCGCGGGACTGTTTGAACCCACGAGTATGATTGATGTGCGCCTGCAGCTGCTCACATCGAGTCCGGCCATACTCGCTCAGCGCACGCGCGTGCGCCTGCATGTAGGCACTTCCGAAGTCTTAGCTCGGGTCGTCCTGCTCGACTGCGAACAGCTCTTACCCGGACAGCAGGCACTGGCGCAGCTGCGCTTGGAGCGTCCGATTTGCGTGGCCTGGGGCGATCGATTTGTTCTGCGACGCTACTCACCGGCGCTCAGCATCGGCGGAGGCCGTATTCTCGATCCCCATCCGCGCAAACACCGTCGCACGGATGGGGCATCGTGGCATCACTTGCCCGCGTTAGAGAGTGATGACGTGCCAACTGTAGTCGAAGCGCTGCTGCGCTATGCCGAAGACCGCCTGTGGACCGAGCGCACGCTGAGTGCTGCACTGGCCCTATCGCAGGATCAGGTGCGCGCTGAACTGGGTGAGCTAGGCCGAGCACGGCGCATCTTGTTGGCCAAGGGAACGGGCGAACAGGTCGCCCTGCACGGGGAAGTGTGTCAGCTGTGGCAGGAGCGCATTGAAGCAGCGCTGTCCGCCTTTCACGCCGAACATCCACTGCGGCCGGGGCTGCGGCGCGAAGAGCTGCGCCAGCGCAGTGCGCGCTATGCACAAGTAGAACTCTTTGACTGGGTGCTAGGAGAGATGGAAACGCAAGGCCGCGTGGCGATGCGCGGTTCTATGGCGTGTTTAGCCGGCCACGAAATTGTCTTTGACGAGGAGCAGCATGCCCTGCGCCAGCGAGTGGAAGAGGCGGTGCGCACGCGCGACTGGTCCACCGTGCAAGATGCTGCCGGTTTGGCGCGCACTCTGGCCGTCAGTCCGCGCGCGCTGGAACCCATCGTCGGAGCACTACAGAGCTTGGGGGTACTCTTCGCGTTGGAAGGGGGGCTGCTGTTGCACGCCGATATCGTAGCGCAGGCGCGCGCGGCGCTGCAGGATTATCTGGGTGAGCACGAGCGCATTGCCGTTTCCGAATATCGCGATGTGATGGAATGCAACCGCAAGTGTGCGGTGGCGCTGTTGGTGCATTTTGACGCAGAGGGTTTGACCGAGCGGCAGGGCGATTGGCGCGTGCTCAGCGGCGCGCCTTCCTAACGAAAAAGGGGATCAATTCGCGAGCGAATCGATCCCCCAGTCTCTGTGTGAGAGCGCCTTTTATTCGGCGTCGTAGCCGCCGATGGGGCGTGCCCAAATATTGCGAAAGCGCACCAAGTCGCCGTGGTCCTGCAGGCGCAGCGGGCCCTGCGGCGAGTGGGCAACGTAGGCGTAGACGTCGCGGTGTCCAGTCGGCCCGTGCAGCTCTACGTGGTTGTGCACAACCACCCCGTTGTGGATGACGGTGGCATAGGCCGGACTGACGAGGTCGACGCCGTTAAAGCGCGGGGCCGTCCACAAAATATCGTAGGTCTGCCACTGTCCCGGAGGACGGCAGGTGTTGACCAGCGGCGGATATTCGCCGTAGACGGAGGCGGTAATGCCGTCGGCATAGGTCGGATTGTCATAGCCGTCCAGCACCTGGATTTCGTAGCGTCCCATCAGGAAAACGCCGCTGTTGCCGCGGCCCTGGCTTTCGCCTTTGACTTCGGCCGGACAGGCGAATTCGAGATGATACTGCACGTCGCCGAAATGTGCGTTGGTCTGTATATCGCCCGTGCCCGGAACGACTTCCATATAGCCGTCTTCCACCTTCCAGCCGGCATCGCCTCCCTTGAGGCTACTCCAACCGGAAAGGTCGCTGCCGTCAAAGAGCACGACGGCATCGGACGGAGGTTGGCCAACGGCATCGGCCGGCGTGATTACGCGCGGTGCAGGTCGTTTGGGATCGTGCACGCAGTAGATTGAGTCGCGAATGAGTGGGGTGTCATCATAGCCCAGTTTGCCCATGGATTCTGCTCCTTTGCAATGGGTGGTTCGCAGCCATAAAGACTAAGGAAAAAAACCGTTACTGGGAATGCCTCCCGCGGCGATTGATTCTGAATATCCAATGGGTGTATATTGAGCGACAGGAGGGTGTGTATGAGAAATCGTATGGTCTGCTCGATGGTCCTTTGTGCGCTGCTTTCGGCCGCGCTTGTCGATCCGCTTGCAGCGCAAATTTCTCTCTGGAAATTAGGGGGCAGCGGGTTGCAGTGGGCGCGCAGCGACACGTCGCGCGTCATGGTCGAAATCGATGCGCAGAACAATGCGCTCCGCCCACGTTTTTTTCAGCCGGGCGAAAATATGTATCTCTCCGTGACGGGCTGGTCTGAGCTGCGAAGTCCGCGCGAGCTAGACTTTATCGACGGTCACCAGCCGCGCCTGTGGTATACCAATGGCACCAATGTAAACCAGACATCGTACTACGACAGTCCACTCTACGTCGATGGCGATCGGTCCACTTATAACACTGCGCGCGGCGCCTACTGGACCATTGATATTGGCGTGCCTGTGCCCGCTTCGCAGTTTGCCTTCTATACCCCGACGCAGGGCACGCGCTCGGACGGCGTGCCGCTAAACCAAGATCCCGTGCCGGCCTACGAAGTAAGCGTTTCCGAAGAGTCGGATCCGGTATTGCTCGAATCGGGTTACCGGCGTTTGGAAACGCTGATTGCTAACGTGCCGCAAAATTTTGAGTCGGACGTAGAGATCGACTTTCCCCGCCAATATGTGCGCTTTGTGCGCTACAACCGCAATCAATCGGTGCTCGATCAGCAGAATACGACGGACAGCAACACGCTGCGCGGCACCATTGCCGAATTTGTCCTGCGCGGCGAGGGCGTGGCCAAGCGCTCGCTCTACCGCAGCCAGATTCTCCACCTCGGGCGCGAAGTAAATTTCGGCAGGCTGTTTTGGGCCGGTCGCACGCTGCGCATGGTAGACGGCGTGCCGACAGAAGTTGACAGCGCTGCGGCTTGGATTGAGGTCGAAGTGCGGACAGGACGCGATGAAGATCCCAATATCTATCACGAGTACACCGATTCAGGTAAGGAATTTGTCGTCACGCGCGAACGCTACGAAAACGAGCTGCGCCTGTCTGAGACGGAGGGCATCTTACAAATCGACCGCCAGCCTGGCATTCGCGCTTCCGTTCAGTATGACAGCGAAAACTGGAGCTTTTGGTCGAGTCCAATCGTCAACTCGGGTAGTCGAATCGATTTGCGCAACGGGGCCTATGTGCAGCTGCAAATTTCGCTGCAGAGCCGGTCTTTCACCGATTGGATCGAAGTGGATTCGCTGTGGATTGAGGTGTCGCCCCCGCTAGCCGATCGCGTTGTAGGCGAGGTCGCCAAGCTGAGCGACCTGCGTCCAGCGCGTGGTTTCACGCAGGTCGAGTTGGGGCGAGAGGAGGAATTCGCCTATGATATTGCCGCTGAATTTATCCGCTCATCGGGTGGCTTTGATGGCGTGCGCGTGCGCACCGGCAGCAGGCCGAGCTTTATGCGCTTGGAGATGGGAAACCCTCCGGTGTCGGTCGAGGCGCTGAGCGTCGTCGAAGAGGTCGATGGGCTGAGCGTGCAGCTGCCGCGCCGCGTCAACCGCAGCAATAACGAAGCAATTCGCCTGATATTTGCCGCCCCGGTCTTTTTACAGGCGACTACATTCGAAGGAGAGGTATTCGATTCGTCTTCCGGGAACTTGCCGCAGCCTATCGAGCCGGGCGATGCCGGCCCCGAACTGTCGACCAACGATCTACGCGTATTGGGTCGTGCACAGGACGATGCCGAATTTGCTCGTCAAGTCCGCCTTTCTGCCAGCGCGTTCTCGCCCAACGGAGATGGAATCAACGACGCCGTCGAGATGGCCTACGAGCTGTTTATGCTGCCCGCACCGATCCCCGTTGAGTGGGTTGTCTACGATCTACAGGGCGTGGTGCGGGCTCGGCTTTCGCTTGGACTTCAGGAGGCCGGGCCGCAGGTCGCGCGCTGGGACGGTCGCAGCGAAGGCGGTCAACTGCTGCCCCCGGGAATCTACCTAGCCGGCCTTGAACTGCGCTCAGAGCTGCGCACGGCGCGCTATGTGCGGCCTATTGGTCTGGCCTACTGAGGAGATGGCTATGCGTTGGCTTATAGGCATGGCGCTTGTCTGGATGGCTACCGGCGCAGTATACGGCGAGTATTATCGCTTTGATACGCCAGAGAAATGGGCGCGCTGGAATCTGCCACAGGGGCTGGTTCAAGTGGGAGAAAGCGGTCGCATTCAGCTGGCGCGCTTTCGCAAGGATATTAACCCCGTCCGCGACGCTAGTTCGTTTACGCACGGTACGCTAGCGCGTGGAGACGTCGCAGGGGGCATCTGGCGCGCCGGTTCAGGGGCGGCGAGTGGTCCGCTTGTTATCGACGCCGATCGCCAGACCTACTGGCAGCCAGATCTCAGTGATCCGCTGGCTAAGTGGGAGATTGAGGTCGACTTGGGGCGGGCCGTGCTCGCGCGCCAAATACGACTCTACTTTCCCGACCAGGAGGGCGCCCGTCCGCTGCGTCAGTTCACGGTCTACACGTCGACGGGCGGCACGATTAGCGCGCGCGACGATATCTTTCGCTTTGAGAGCGTCTATCAGACGACGCTGCCCAATTTCGAGACCGAACTCGTGATCGATCTGAGTGGACGCAAAGACACCACGCGCGTTCTCGATGCGCATCTCGACGTAGATCTGGCGCGCGAGTCGGGTTTTCGCACCGTGCAGTATATCCGCGTCGGCGTCGATGAGTACAGCGAAGGGGCCGCTTTGGCCGAAATTGAAGTCGACGCCGTGGGAGATAATATCGCGCTGGGTACTATTGAGCGCGGTGGGCGCATCCAAACGGGGCTGGTCGTCCGCGATGCGCCGAGTATGGTTGATGGCAGTATGAATACGTACGCCAACAAGTTCACCACTTTTCAGGCCACGACGGGCTGGAAAAACGAGGGGCTGTGGTGGGAAATGGATCTGGGGGCACAGTTTTGGGTAGATGGACTCTTTGCCTACTTCATCGATCCCGGAGAGGGCGCTTCGGGTTCTTCCGTGCGCAACGGCGGCACGGGCTTTGCCTATCTCTATTCAGACGGTCGTCGCACCACATCCGGCGATGTGGACTATACGGCGCTGGTTGCCGAGGGCGATGAGCAGACGCCTTTCTATTTAAGCAACCGCCATTTCCGCTACCTGTTTAAGCCGCGCAAGATGCGCTTTCTCTTTTGGCACGGTTTCTTGACGGGGGCCGAGTGGCATTCGCGCATGCCCGAATTGATGCTCTTTTCTTCGGGATACCCGGCTCAGGTCGTGCTGCGTTCCGATTTTATCGATCTGGGCGCAATCGTCGGCGATCGACGGCCCAAGGCGATCAAGGCGCTGCACTGGGATGCCGAGCTGCCGGCCGAGACGCGCCTGCAGCTGCGTTCGCGCTCGGGCTCTTCTCTGCAGGAAGAGTATGCATTTTACGATAAGATTGGGGGCGAAATTACCGAGGCGCGCTACAATAGCCTGCCCGCTGTGCTCAAGGGCAAGGTCGATACCACGCTCGTCATTGGCGAGGACTGGGGGGATTGGAGCAACGTGTATCAGGCCACCGGCGAATCCTTTCAGTCTGAGAGTCCGCGGCGCTTTATCCAACTAGAGGCGATTCTCTCGACGGAAGATCCCAGGGTGGCACCTGTACTCAACGAGCTATTTGTCGAATACGGAGACGCGCTCGTGCAGGACGTGCGTGGACGCATTGTACCGCGTCAAACGACTCCCAACACCGAAACCCCCTTTACCTACACGCTGTGGAACCGCGTTGTCGACGAGGACCGGGGATTCGATCTGGTGCGTCTGGTCGCACCGGGTGGCTTGGTCGACGTGCGCGACATCGCCGTGCGCATAGGTGGGACTGCCGTGGAGAGCCAGCTGCGCGTCGACGGAGATTCGCTATACGTCGAGCTGCCGTTTGCCGTGCGCGCCGATTCGCTGGAGATTGATTTTGTTTCGCGCGTGCTGCGCAACGCGGCCGTCTTCAGCGCCGAATTGGGACACCGCGACGAGCCGGGACTGTGGCAATCCGTTGAACCGGCCGAACGGCGCGGCGATACGGTCTACTTGCCCGAACTGGTCACTAGCGATCGTCTGATTGACGATCTACGCCTCTCATCGCGCGTGCTGACACCCAACGGCGACGGCCTAGGCGATGCGCTCGAAGTGGACTTTGTGGTCTACAAGGCGGACGGTATCGAGCCGCAGGCGCATATCGTAGATCTGTCTGGCGTGCGTCGGGCTCGACTGCTTCCTCTTGCACGGGGTGCGCGTACGGGTTTCCGCTGGGACGGTCGCGACGATGCGGGTGTCACCGTGCCGCCCGGTCTCTACATGTTGCACCTAGATGTAGGTGCGTCTACCGGTAGTGGGGTCGTCGTGCGCACCATTGCCGTCGCCTACTGATCGGGCAAACCTACGCCAGCACGGGGCGCTCCAAGCGCAGGTGGTAGGGCGGTTCCAGCACGGCGCGCTGTTCGGGTGTGAGTCCCTCTAACATAGATTCGGGCCAGTCGTAGTTGCTCGCATAGGCCATGTTGCCCGGTGAAAAGCGAAACAGCGCCGTGCGCCGCTGGTGATCAGCCGTCCACGGCAGCGTACCGTGCGTTACGGCTTCGGTGAAGATGATGACGTCACCCGCCTTACAGGTAATCTGCTTTACAAATTCGCGGTGTGCTTCGCCTCGGCGGAGCGCCGGTGGACAAGGGTAGTTTCCCTTGTGGCTGCCTGGAACGACGCACAGGCCGCCGTCGCCTGGGTTGATGTCGGCTAGCTGCCAGGCGACTACGGTGAGCCCGTTGTGCATGCGACCATTCTGGAACACATAGTACTGGTGTGGATCGAAGCCGGGACCGGATGAGCCGTGCAGCACGTGCCCTTCGGCGCCTTTGCGCATGGTGATGATGCCGAGGTTGTGATCAAGGCGAAACCCCTTGCCGAGAATCTCGTGCATGTAGGGCGTCAGTCTTGGGTGGGCCAGCATCGTGCGAAAGGGCGTGCAGTGTGGAGCCTTCCATCCGAGCGCGCCGCTCAGATCGCCGCGTCCAGTTTCTCCCTTTAGTGCAGGTGATCCACCCGACAGCGATTGCTCGCCGACCCGCTCTTTGATACCGTCGGCGTGGTGATCAATAGCCGCATTGGCTGCGGCGATCTCTTCGCTTGTCAGGACGTTGCGCACGACGATATAGCCATTGATGTCGAACAGGTATTTTTCTTCTTCGTTCATAGCACATGCCTCCGAATGGCGCGTTTAGTGGTCCGCAAGCGGGCCGTCGGGCAGGTCGGGAAAGGGGTGCGGATGGCCGGTGTAGACGCGCTCACCGCGCACGAGAATTTTTTCTGGATCGTCTTTGGCTACGTCGTGGGCGTCGTGGGCGCGATAGCCCAGCGTCATGCTGCGCCGCGAATGGGGAGAGCGGTTGACGTCGGCCCCGTGAAAACAGCTGTCGTTGAAGAGCAGGATGCCGCCGCGCGGCATGGGAACGGGCAGCGCTCGGTGGAAGAATGCGTGCGCGTAGAAGTCGCCGCCCGGATAGCGGGGCTGCTGGCGAAAGGGACGGCGATGCGATCCCGGCACAATGCGCACGCAACCGTTTTCTATCGTCGATTCTTCTAGGTAAATCAGCGCCGTTACCAGCGCAGATTCATAGGGCTGTTCGCCGCTGTGCCAGGGGACGATCCCCGACTGGGGCGGGCGCACCATCAGATGGTTGTGCTTGTTGGTCAGCAGCTCGATATGGGGGCCCAGCGCGATTTCAAGCGCGTCGAGCAAAAACGGCTGGGTGGCCGCTTCCATAAAGGCAGGATCGCGCTGAAGAATTTTTGACAGGCGTCGCACGTCGTGAGGCTGGCGCCCATCACCAGCCTCCCACACGATGGGTTCGCGCAGAGCGGCTAGTTCTCGGTCGGTGGCTGCATTTAACCGCTCGATGAGCGCGTCGGGCAAGCGCTCTGGCACTACGTAATAGCCGCTGTGCTGAAAATACCAAATGTCTTCGTCGGATGGTTTCATGGCGCAAGTATAGGCAGCTACTTGTCCTGCGTAAAGAGGCCGTGTATTGGCGGTGGGATTGACTGGAAAAGGGGGGGCGTCCACATTCTCTTTCGGTCTAATCCAGCCCTTTTCCTAACCAATGATATGAGTGCATCAGAGCAAAAACCCGAAATCATGAGTCCCGTTGGTCACTGGCCGCAGCTGCACGCGGCGGTAGAGGCCGGTGCCGATGCGGTCTATTTTGGACTGGACTACTTTTCCGCTCGGGCTAAGGTCGGCTTTACCACAAAGGAGCTGCCCGACGTATTATCGCAGCTGCACGAGCGCGGCGTAAAGGGCTACGTGACGTTCAATACTCTCGTTTTTGACGAGGAGCTCGAGCGGGCGGCTGATCTGCTGGCCGAGCTGGCTGAGATGGGCCCCGATGCGCTGATCGTCCAAGACTTAGGTATTGCGCACCTGGCGCAAGAGATAGCGCCCGGTCTTGAAGTGCACGGCAGCACGCAGATGAGTATTACCAATGCGGAAGGGGTGCGCTTGGCACAGCGCTTCGGGGTGCGCCGAGTGGTGCTCGCACGCGAACTGTCCCTGCACGAGATCCGCGCTCTGCGCGCCGACAGCGACTGTGAGCTCGAGGTCTTTGTGCACGGAGCTCTGTGCGTGTCCTATTCGGGGCAGTGTTTTTCTTCGGAGGCATGGGGCGGCCGCAGCGCCAATCGCGGCCAGTGTGCGCAGGCCTGTCGTCTGCCCTACGAACTCGAGGTTGACGGTGCTGTGCAGCCCTTGGATGATGCGCGCTATCTGCTGTCGCCGGGCGACCTCTATGCGCTACATCAGGTGCCCGAACTGGTGCGGGTGGGTATTTCCGCCTTTAAGATTGAGGGGCGCTACAAAGACGCTGACTACGTGGCGCTGACCACAAAAGCCTATCGCCGCGCCGTTGATGTGGCCTGGGAAGGCGGTCCGCTACAGATCGAAGCGCGCGAAGAACTGCAGCTAGAACAGGTCTACTCGCGCGGTTTAGGTCCCCACTTCCTACGCGGCACCAACCATCAGCTCGTCGTGCGCGGTCGGGCACCGCGCCATCGAGGGGTACGCGTGGGGAGCGTATTGGACGTGCGCGCAGATCGCGTTTTGCTCGCGCTCGATCCGGCGGCCGCTGCCGCACCGCTCAAAGCGGGTGACGGGGTTGTTTTTGACGCGGCGGACTGGCGCGATCCAGCCGAGCGCGAAGAGGGCGGCCATGTATATCACGTTCGCCCCGTCGGCAAAGGCACCTGCGAGGTGGAGTTTGCCAACGGGGCGATTGACTTTGCGCGTATTCGCTGCGGTGATTGGCTATGGCGCACGCGCGATGCGCAGATCGAGAAGGCCGTCCGTCCCTACGTGCAGGCGCGCGTGCCGTTGCACAAGCAGCCGCTGCGCGTTCATGCCGTAGCGCGCGTTGACCAGCCGCTTCGCGCGCGCTGGGAGCTAGTGAATGATCCTCGCATTGCGGTGGAAGTCGATTCGCCGCAGCCGCTGCAAGCGGCGAATAACCGCGCCTTAGAGGCCGACTACCTTCGTCAGCAGTGGGATCGCCTGGGCCATACGCCCTATCGCTTGGATGCACTTGTTCTCGACGTAGACGGCGCGCCGTTTGCACCGGCCTCCCTGCTGAGTGATTTGCGTCAGCAGGCCGTGCACATGCTCAGCGAAATGCAGCGCCAGCCTAAACGAACGGCAGCATCTGATCCGCAGGTCGCCCTGCGTGGACTGCGTCGAGCGTCGTTCCTAACGTCCGCTTCAGAGAACGCCCAGCTGCATTTGCTGGTGCGCACGCCCGAGCAACTGGGTGCAGCACTGGCCGTGCAACCGGCCAGTATTGTGCTCGACTATCTCGATCTATACGACCTGCGTCCGGCTGTAGAGCAGGTTCGTGCGCAGCAGATCCCAGTGCGCGTGGCCAGTCCGCGCATCGTCAAGCAAGGCGAAGAGGCGATCGCGCGCTTTCTCTGCAGTTTGCAGGCACCCATTCTGGTGCGCGCAGGTGGCCTACTCGAGGCATTAGTGCATCGGGAACACCCGCCGCTCATCGGTGATTTTAGCCTTAATGCAGCCAACGAACTAAGCGCGACCCAACTGCTCGATTTGGGATTGGAACGCCTGACGCCTACCCACGATCTCAACGGGGCGCAGGTGGCCGAACTGGCCGCGCGCATCGGTCCGCAGTATCTCGAGGTGGTCGCCTACCAACACCTACCCGTCTTTCACACCGAGCACTGCGTATTTTGCCGTTTTCTCTCCGAGGGAACGTCGAAAGCTGACTGCGGAAAGCCCTGCACGCAGCATCGCGTCGCTCTGCGCGACGGCGGCGGCCGGGCGCATCCAGTGCTGGCCGATGTCGGCTGCCGCAACACGGTCTTTGGCGCTGAAGCGCAGGAGGCATCGGCTCATATGCAGCGATGGTTGTCGGGTGGGATTGCGCACTGGCGGCTGGAATTTGCCCACGAGAGCGCCGAACAGGTCGTCGAAGTGAGCCGACTTTTTGCCGAGGCGCTCAGCGGTGCGCTTGCCCCGTCTGCGCTTGCGTCTGCGCTGCGCGCCGCCGCGCCCGAAGGCACGACAGAAGGCAGTTTGTTTGTCCCCGCAAGCTCCTAGAGCTGCTCTATTATCTCAATGGCATCTAGTAGGCTCAGCCCCGTGTGGTAGCCGGGATCGGCGTCGGCGGTAGCTGGAATCGCGTCGACCGGTTGACCGTCAATCGATCGCGTTTGATAGGCCATCAGATGCAGGTCTGGACGAACGAAATGACCAAACGCGTTGTGCGCGTCGCGCAGCACGCCTAGACAGCAGGTGCGTTCGCTCGGATCGGTCGCCGCGCGCAGCGCAAAAGCAGCTGACCGGATGGTCTCGGGCAAATTCCACCAAGGCATGTCCGTATTGAGGTGCGTGCGCGCAGTTAGATCAAACGCTTTGGAAATACCGCCGGGTACCGCTATATAGCCGTTGGCAAAATTGCGCTCGAGAAGCGTAATCATCGGCTTTTGCGCGGTCTCTAAGCGCTCTTCTTGCTGTGAGTTGGCTAGTGGTTGGGCCGCCGCGATAAACTTCAATGCCAGACCGACAAACTCTAGCGCGTGCCCGGGATCGGAGTAGAGCACGCCATCGGCTTCGCGATAGGGCATGCCCTGTGCGTCGACCCCCTCCCAAAAATCACCCAGCTGCAGATCGTCAAAGCGTCCGTCGAGATGGGCATAGGTGTTTAGCTCGTACTCAATAAGGCGCAGGCCACGTTCGACCGCTCCCTCGATGCGGGCCTCGGCCAGCAGGGCAAGGGTGCCAATCTGTATCATGAAGGGACCGTGCGGGCGAAAGCCGTCGCGCGGCTCGGGCCGCAGCTTGGGGTCGAGGGGAATCTGGTCGGAGCGAAAGCGTTCTGTCCAAATGGCTTCTTCTACGGCTTCTATGTATTTGAGCGCATCGGCGATGGCCGTATCGTCGCCGACGTAGTGGGCCGCGGCGAACAGGCCCTTGGAAGCAAAGAGATCGCTGAATCCATAGGGCGCATCGGAATCGAGCCGAAAGTAGGCGGGCTGTCCCTGGGCATCGAGGCGGAAAGGCCGGCCATCGGGGGCCATAAGAAACGACAGGTGACCGCCGTTGCGCCTTCTCATGCGCTGCAGTTCAGTGGTTATCTCATTGATCATGGTGCGCATAGAATCGACGAGCGGCTGATGCTGCACGTCGCTGGCTAGAAAGCGCGCGTGGCCTACGAGTGCTTCTACGCCGCGGCCCTGAATCCAGCCGTATACGGCATTGCGTCCGCGAATGGGATCGCCTTCGTCAAAGTCGCGGCCTGTAATTAGGTTGAGCTTGGTGTCGATAAAGGGATAATCGGGGGTGCGCTGGTAGCGTTCGACGAGTGCGCGCATTACCTGGACGATCATGGTGCGATAGTCGCTGGCAGCGCGCCGCAGGTCGTCCTTGGTCGGCTCTGCTGGCAACGTGTAGTGTGTGTATAACATGCGATGTATGCGTCGGCTCCTGTGCTGGGTCTGCGTGTTCCTTATGTAGCGTGGAGGCGATCCGCCGTCAAGAGGTCGCCGCTATAGCTGATTGTTGGGAAAGAGCGTACCTTTTGCGCCGCACGATCCGAAGCGTCATGCACTACACGTCGCGCTCGGCCCCAGATGCACTTGAGCGATTACCATGGAGATAGCATATGAACCGTCCACCCCAAGAACATATACGCGTTGCGGCGGCGGATCTGCGCGCCTTTGTTTCTGCCGCTGCGCAATGTGTCGGTCTGCCGCAGGACAAATCGGATCTGCTCGCCGACCTGCTGACCAAGAACGATCTGCGCGGCGTATTTAGCCACGGCACGCAGCAGATTGCTACCTATGCCCTGCTGATGCGCGATGGAAAACTCAATAAAAATCCCGATGTGGCGTTGGTGCGTGAAACGCCCGTCAGTGCCCTAGTAGACGGCGACGGCGGGTTGGGCTACTTTCCCGCTTACGACGCGACCCTGCGTGCAATTGAAAAGGCGCAGACGGTGGGCATGGCGGCGGTGATGAGCCGCAATCACGGTCATTTTGGTGCGGCCGGTATTTATGCGCGCATGGCGTTGGAGCACGATCTGGTCGTCTACGTTACGTCGGGACACCAGCTCGACCTGCAGCCGGGCAAATCGCTCTTTCGCGCTGCCGGTGGATCGCCAATGGCCTTTGGCGTGCCGACGGAAAAGCACCCGCCTTTTGTCCTCGACTTTGGTGCGGTGCACGACCTCTATAAGGAAGATCTGCGCAGCGAACTAGCCGAACGCGCGCCCGGTTTGGTGCTGCGCTGTATTGGTATGGGCGAGATCTGTCAGGCCTGGGGCGGCATGCTGTCGGGCTTGGGTGTCGACGCGGAAAATCCGCGCTGGACGTGGTCGGGCGCCAACCAAGGATCGCTGCTGATCGCCCTGCGCATTGACCTGTTTCACGACGCGGACGTATTCAAAAGAGACATCGACGAGTACGTCGATCGAATTCACCAACTCGAACCCCTAGAAGGCTTTAGTGAATCACACGTGCCCGGCGGTATGGAAGCGCTGCGCGAAGCAGCCTATGCGCGCGAGGGAGTTCCCGTGGGGGACTGGCATCGCGAGCGCTTGGAGGGCGTGGCCAGTGAACTGGGACTGAGCGTGCCTTGGTAATAGATAACTCGATAAGCGCACCATTGAATGGAGCTTGATATGAGCGGATCAATCGTCGGCGCAATGCCAGCCGACGTGCCTGTGGTCGAAGCTGGATGCAGCGATGTGTACTTGGTCGACTACCTCTTTGAACTCAACGGTTATCTAATCATCAAAGGAGGCGTGTGCGTCGAGGATCTGGCCGAGATGAACGCCTGGGCCGATGCGCACTGGCACTATATGGACGGCGTTCAGCGCGGTGGGCGCACGGGGCGTACCGACGGCGAGTGGATCGGTCGAGTCGAAACCCATACCTATAGCGACGCCGATGGAATTAACTTTCAGAATATTATTGAGGCTGGGGCTGTTTTTGAGCGCCACATTGACCATCCGGCGTGGATCGAACACGTCCGGCGTTGGGTCAACCCACACAACGGACTGTCGCTGCACGAGACGCTGCTCAATATCCGCGGGCGCGATGGCTATATTGGCATTCACTGCGGAGGGCATATTCCCTGCAGCTATATGACTTTTCGCCAGGCCAATACCGGCGAGTGGATGGTCGGGCAGATCAACTGCATCACCGCGCTGGAAGACATCGGTCCGGGCGATGGGCCGACGACGCTGATACCCGGTAGCCATAAAGCGACTATTCCGCATCCCAAGCTGACGGGCGAAGGCGGTAGCCGCACCTATCGCAGCGACGAGGCGGCTGGCATCGCGCTGGGCATGCGCGAACTCTTTCTGGAAGCGGGCGACGTGCTGCTGTTCACGGATACGATTACGCACGGTTCGGCGGCACGGACAAACGACGGCTATCGGCGCATGCTGCTCTATCGTTATTCGCCGCGCTGGATTCGCTCGCGCTTTAACTATGCGCCGTCGTCCGAACTACTGGCTCGGTTGACAGCGGATCGTCGACAGATCGTCGATCCCATTCCACTGCGCGAGCCGCCTTCGGCCTAGGCTTGGCTAAGGGAGGCTCGCTGTAGATGGCCACAGCGAGCTGTAGTCTCGGTCGCCGGTGATGGGAACGGGCGTGCCCCCGAGAAAGGCCCACTTGCCGATCGTGCAGGCATCGGCCCGGACGAAGCCGTTTATATAGGATCTCCGCGGCCTCTGGCCTGTGTTGGGCTTGGAGCCGTGCACCGTATAGGGTGTGAACAGCAGCACATCGCCTGGCTGCACCAAACAGGGCACGGCGCTGCCGACATCGACGTGCTCCTCGATCTGCCCCGCGGCATAGCGCTTGGCCTTCAAGTCGCCGAATCTGTGGCTGCCCGGCACGATATAGATACAGCCGCTTTCCTCTGTGGCTTCGTCGACTGCGATGATGGTCTGCACGTAGGTGTTGACCTGGTCGCTAAAGGCCGGCGTGGGTCGCACGTCTTGATGCCAGGGAAAGTCGATGGCGCTGCCCGGGAGCTTAAAGTTAATCTGGTTGATATACTGCTTGAGTGAAGTGCCGATAAGCGGTTCGAGCAGGGCGGGAAATTTGGCGCTGGTGCGGATCGCTTCAAAGGCCGAGTGCAGGCGTGCCGGCCACTGCACCTTGCGCAGGTAGCGCACTGCTTCCGCGCGGGGCATATCGCGCGGTGGCTGCAGGTGAATATGCACGTCGCCGTTTATGCCCTTCAGCACATCTTCGGGTAGGTCTGCGCGTGCCGCCAACTCGAGAATATAGTCGTAGCCGGTGCGCAGAAGCGCTAGTTCCCCTTCGTCAAATACGCCGCGTGCCACGTGAAAGCCGCGCGCGTGAAATTCCGCGACATCCTCTTTGCTCAGCGTGTGCATGCGTCTACCCGCCGTGCGTGACGGTGCCCTGTTTTTCCGGTGCGTACTCGCGCTCCCAGCGCGCTTCGATATCGGCACGCCAGCTTTCAGCCCGCGCCTGTAGCTGGGCCGTTAGTTCGGGCTGGGCGTCCCTTAGATTGTGCTGTTCGCTCATGTCGGCTTCGACGTCGGCTAGGTGTATCGCGTCTTCCGGTGGTGCACCTTCGACGAGCTGGCCGTCGAGGACGAGTTTCCACTTGCCTTGGCGCACGGCGGTTTGCTGGCCCATTTCCCAATAGATCGTCCGTTCTTCCGGCGTTGTTCCGTTGGCGACATAGGGTAGTATGTCCGTGCCATCGATCTCGTACTTAGATGCGTCGCCGCCGGCTATTTGTAGAAAGGTCGGAAAGATGTCCATGGAGGCGCAGGGCGCGTCGAGGACCTGTCCGGCGGGGATGTGTCCCGGCCAGTGCATGATGCCGGGCAGGCGAATGCCGCCTTCGTAGAGGCTGAACTTGTGCCCCTTGAGGCCACCCGAACTGCTACCGTAATAGGGGTCGAGCGTGCCGTCTAGCCAGTTGCGGGTCTCGCGCGAAGGCCCGTTGTCCGAAGTGAAAAATGAGCAGGTGTCTTCGGTTAGGCCGAGGCGCTCTACCTCGTCGAGAATGGCGCCAACGCTGTCGTCGACGGCGGCGAGCATAGCAGCCATCACCTGTCGGTCCCAGTCCAGATGGGCAAAGCGGTCCATGTATGCCTGTGGAGCGTGCATCGGGTAGTGCGGTGCGTTGTAGGGCACGTAGAGGAAAAACGGCTGTCCGCTCGCGTGTGCACGGCGGATATATTCAACGGCTTTACGGGTGATCATTTCGGTGAAGTACTGCCCGTTGTCCCAAATTTCTCGGTCATCTTCCCACAGGTCGTGCGTTGGATTTTGACCGGGTCCTCCTCGATTGGCACCCCAGTAAAAAATGTGAGAATAGTAGTCGATGCAGCCGGCCATAAAGCCGTACCAGTGGTCAAAGCCGTGCGCTGAGGGACGCGAATCGGCCTGCAGGCCGAGGTGCCATTTGCCCGACATATAGGTCTGGTAGCCGAGGTCTTTCAGCGCAGCGGCTAGCGTGGGCGTGGTAGTCGGCAAGCCGCTCGCCGTGCGGTGTCCGGCCAAGATCGAGCGCACGCCGGCGTTGCCAGGATAGCGACCGGTCAACAGGGCGGCTCGAGAAGGGCTACATACGGGACTGTTCGAATACCAGGAGGTAAAGCGCGCACCATCGCGCGCCATGCGGTCTAAACGCGGCGTGCGAAAGTCAGCGCAACCCATGCAGGACAGATCGCCGTAGCCCTGGTCATCGGTTAAGAAAACGATAAAATTGGTCATGTGAATATGCTCTCGATTGGCGTAAACGGGCGTATGCTATCCGATAAAATAATCGATTAGAGTAGCATAAAAAAAATGGGTATCTCGTTCAAATAGACGCTTGATAGGGTGCGTGCGAGAGGGCATTTTATGCCCGTCGGAAGGAGGCGATATGGACGTGATAAGACAGGGGACGCGGCGCGAATTATTCGTCGACGATCATATGGTTGAGCGCATGCGGGGTGATGTGCATCTGCATCTGCATACACCCGTGCTGACACCGCGCACCCCCGGTGCTGCGCAGGTATGCTATTCGACGGTGTTATACGAAGGCGGCATCTATCGGCGCTACCAACGCGCTGTGCGCAGAAGCTATCGGGGCGAACGCTTTGATGGCCATCCCGGCGAATACACCGAATACCTGGAGAGCAGCGATGGCGTGCGCTGGAAACGCCCCGCTCTCGATCTCGTAGATCTCGACGGCGACCCCAGTCGCAACGCCGTGCTCGACGGCACCGCGCGGAGCAGTCATAACTTTACGCCCTTTATCGACGACCATCCGCGCGTGCGGTCGGCTCGTCGATACAAGGCGCTGGGCGGCGTGCACAGCGGAGGCGGACTCTACGCTTGGACCTCGCGCGACGGACTGCGTTGGACCAAACTGCGCGCCAAGCCAGTCATTGCGTCCAAGGCATTTGCCTTTGATTCGCAGAACGTGTCGTTCTGGTCGTCCGAAGAGGGGCAGTACGTCTGTTACTTCCGGACCTGGGAGACCTCGCACGGATGGCTGCGCTCGATCAGCCGCTGCACGTCGGACGATTTCGTACACTGGAGCGAGCCGGTGGCGATGGATCCAAACCAGCCGGGCGAGCATCTCTATACCAGTGGTACTCACCCCTATTTTCGCGCGCCGCATATCTACATCGCGCTGCCCACGCGCTTTGTTCCCGAACGAGGCAACTCGACCGACGTGCTCTTTATGAGCAGTCGCGCCGGCCAGACGCACTACGCGCGGACCTTTACGCAAGCTTTTATTCGACCGGGACTAGACGAGCGGCGCTGGGGAAATCGCGCTAACTACGCGGCGTGGCGCGTGGTGCCGACCAGCGCGCAGGAGATGTCAATGTATGTAAACGATCGCCGCTATGTGCTGCGCACGGACGGCTTTGCCTCGCTGCGCGGCGGTGCGCGTGGCGGAGAACTGCTCACGCGCCCCTTTGTTTGTGCCGGAGATCAGCTGTGCGTCAATTTCTCTACTTCGGCCGCCGGTAGCGTAGGGGTCGAGGTGCGGGACGCGGAAAACCGGCCGCTAACCGGGTTGGCCTTAAAAGACGGCGAGCCGCTGGTCGGCGACGCGATTGAGCGGACCGTGCGCTGGAAGGGAGCACTCGGCGCATTTGTGGGTAAGCCGGTGCGTCTGCGCTTTGTCGTGCGCGATGCCGATGTCTATGCTTGGAATATTGAAAGCAATGCCGAATAACGGGCGCTCAGGCGGTGGCCGTACGCATTGCGGGCAGCAACTGGACGCGCTCGCTCGGCGCGCGCACGTCCGTTTCGGGCAGGCCCGTATTGAAGTAGATCCACAGTGTCGCACCGAGTACGGCCAAAAGAAAAAGCATCATAAGGCCGAGGCGTATCATCCATCCCATACGTGTAGTCCGCTGGTTTTATTATTACGTATACATCGTGCTATCTAACCGATACACAACGAGTGAAAGGGTACGAATGAAAGAGCATGTACGCCAATTGAGCGAGGGGGATCCAGCCGAAGTTGATCTGTGTCCACAGGGGCTAGCTGCAGCGGGATCTCAGCTACAGCGTGCCGTGGATGATGGGCAAATCGCTGCCGCCACTCTGACG
This sequence comes from Gemmatimonadota bacterium, assembly GCA_038119905.1. Classification (GTDB taxonomy): domain Bacteria; phylum Latescibacterota; class UBA2968; order UBA8231; family UBA8231. Next base: position 37,993 of record JAYOKQ010000014.1, read on the forward strand.
GTGGCGCGACGAGGCAAGCTGGTATACGGCCAGGGCTATGGTCGCATGCGGCCGGAGAGCGGTGCGGCCGAGACGCCGGCCGACGCGGTATTCCTATTGGCCTCCATTACCAAGCCGGTAACGGCCTGGGCGCTGATGATGCTGGTAGACGCCGGTGAAGTTTCGCTTGATGATCCGGCCCAGCGCTACCTGCCCGAGCTGCGCGGCGGTGCGCGTGACCAAATCAACGTGCGCCATCTGCTCTCGCACACGTCGGGCTTGCCCGATATGCTGCCGAACAATACCGAACTGCGCCGCGCGCATGCGCCGCTGAGTGAGTTTGTGAAGGGTGCGCTACAGACGCCGCTACTCTTTGAGCCGAACAGCAGTTTTCGCTACCAGAGCAAGGGCACGCTGCTGGCCGCCGAAATTGTCGAGCGCGTTAGTGGGCAGGCTCTGCGCGCATTTGAGCAGGAGCGAATTTTCGCGCCCTTAGGTATGGTCAACTCGTCGCTAGGACTGGGTGATCGCGCTATTGGCGACCTCGTTTGGTGCGGTTCAGAAGCCGAGGGCGATGAGGACGAGGATACGCGCAGCTGGGGTTGGAATACGCCCTATTGGCGCGATCTGGGCGCTCCGTGGGGCGGCATGCACAGCAACGGGCGCGACTTGGCCGTTCTGCTGCAGACGGCGCTCAACGGCGGAACCTACGGGGCGCAGCGCGTGCTGAGCCCCGCGGCCTCCGAGGCCATGGTGCGCGACCAAAATACCCATCTCAACGCGCCGTGGGGATTGGGCTGGGCGCTGTCTGACTCTATCGTGTGGAATCGCTGCGGTGAACTGGCCTCGCCGTCTACCTTTGGCCATACGGGCGCGACGGGCACAGTGGCCTGGGCCGATCCCGCCCGCGAGCTCATCTGCGTCGTGCTGACCAACCAGATGGACGACTCGCTGCTGCGGCGCGTGTCCAACGCCGTGTCGGCTTCGGTGCGGTAGGACGCCGTTTTTTTAGACCGACAGGAGCCGTATGTGTCGGAATCGGTTTTGTCGGATACAGGGTCGATTTGCCGTGTGCTCGGATATTTTGATAGCGTCACTTAGGACTGTATACTATGCCCGTACAGTCGGGACGCTGGTGCCCGTTAGGCATGCGGTAGTGCATCAGATCTTTAGGTGAAAAATGGAATTACACGCTATTGACAGCGGTCTTATCGTAGGTCCCTGTCCTTTCCGCCAGATTCCTTCAAGCGTGGATGAACTGCAGGTGCTGCGTCAGCGCGCGGGGCTGCACCGCGCCGTAGCCAGCGGCTTTCGCTCGCTGCTCTACTACGATCCGCTGGCCGGACTGGCGGAGGATATGGCCGAGTATGCTTCGCTGCGCGATTGGCTCTATTTCTATGCGACGATTGATCCGCGTTTTCCGCAGATAGAGAGGGGCGTTGAGCGTGCGGCGACCGATGAGCGCATTGCCGGCGTGCGCCTTCTCCCGGCAATGCATCACTACGAGCTCGACGATCCAGCAGTCGATGCGCTCATGGCTGCCGCGGCTCAGCATGGCGTGCCGGTCAACCTAATGGCCCGCCTGTTCGACGATCGAATCGCTCCGCGCTACGTGGAGCAGCGCGTGCCGTCGCCTGCTTCGGTGGCCACCTTTGTCGATCGCCACCGCGAGGTCAATATCGCCCTGTCAATGTTTTATTTTTCCGAGTTAAAGGGATTGGGCATCGACTGGCATGGGCTGCCGCACGTCTACGTCGACTTTGGCTGCTGCAAGCCCAACGTGGCCTCTCTGGACGTCCTAGCCCGTTTCTTTCCGATGCAGCGCGGGCTGTTTGGCACGGGGGCACCGTTTTATTACTGGGCGGGCAGCCGACTGGGACTAGAGGGTTCCGAACTAGAGGCCGATATGCAGCGCGCCCTGCTGGCCGATAACGCGCGGGTATTTTTCGCATGGGACTAATCGACGAACTGGAGCGCTTTCGCGTCATTGACGCCCACGCGCACAACTGGAATCACTTTGCCGATACGGACTATCTGGGTGCCTGTTTGGACCGCTTTGCACTGCGCGGTTTAGTGGTTCTGAGCAATCTGACGGGGGGCTTTGATCCCACGCCGGCCCAGGTAACCCAGAGCAATGAGGATACGGCGCGCCTGCGCGATGCGCTAGGCGAACGCATTCTGCCCTTTTGCTACGTCAACGCGGCCCATCTCGATCACGCCTTAGACGAGGTCGAGCGCTGGGCAGACGCGGGATTTTGCGCGCTTAAGTTTTGGGTGTCGCAGCGCGCCGTAGACGAGCGCACGTGGCAAGTAACCGAAGCGGCGCTGGCGCGCGGTTGGCCCGTTCTCTACCACGCCTACTACCGCCTGCACGGAGAGGCCCCGCCACACGAAGCTACGCCACTAGAAATTGCTCAGCTAGCTCGGCGCTTTCCACAGGGCCAGTTTATCATGGCCCATTTTGGCGCTCAATTTGAGCACGGACTGCGCGCGATCGAAGACTGTGACAACGTTGCCGTTGACTATGCTGGAAGCATAAACGAAAAAGGCGCCTACGAGATGGCGCTGGATCTGCTCGGCCCGGATCGCGTGCTATTTGGAACCGACCTGCCGGGAGCTGACTATTACGTAAACGCTGGCCGCGTGCTCGAACTCGCGGTCGACGATAGCGTAAAACAGCAAATTTTCGCTGGTAATATAGAGCGGATCTTGGCGCTGTAATTAAGCTGTGCGCTCAAGCGAGCGTCCACCAAGAGACCCGAAGGGGTCTCCATCTGAGGGGTATCTATGCGACAGGGAAAGTTCAAGCTGTCTATGACGCTGGGCCGCAGCCCTAGCGACTATCCGGAGCGCGTCAACATATGTCGCCAAATGGGCGTCGTTAACTGCGTTACTTCGCCTCCGCTGCGCGACATCGGTCGCGACCAGTATGCAGCGGCTATGCGCCAGCAAAAGGAAGAGTGGGCGCAGGCCGGTTTTGGCCTGCCGGTATACGAGACGATGACGCCGGTCAGGGCCGATCACATCCGCCGCGGTACGGCCGGACGTGAGGAGGAGCTAAAAAACTACATCGCGGCGATCGAGGCGATGGGCGAAGTTGGCATTCCCGTGCTCTGCTACAATTTGGGTGAGGGTGGATCTCGCACTGGCTGGGTGCCCATTCGCGGCGGAGCCATTTCCTCGCAGTTTGACTACGCCGCATCAAATCGAGACGAAACGCCCTTTGAAGAGCCGCAGAGCGAAGAAGAGCTGTGGGACAATTTGACGTGGCTGTTGGAGCGGATCGTGCCCGTGGCGGAAAAAGCCAACGTGCGGATGGGCTATCACCCCAACGATCCGCCCATTTCACCCTACCGTGGTTCCGCGCAGATTATGGTCAGCGCCGATGCCTATCGCCGTCTGCTTAAGATCGCCCCCTCACCCTATAACGGGGTCACTTTCTGCCAGGGCAACTTCAAAGCAATGGGCGAGGATATTTACTCCGTAGCGCGCGAGTTTGCCGAGCAGGGCAAAGTCTTCTTCATACACTATCGCGACGTGGAAGGCACGGCTGATACTGTCTTCACGGAGACATTTCACGATAACGGACCCACCGATATGGCCGCGATCTTGGAAATCCTCGCGCGCGCCGGATTCGAGGGGCCAATTCGACCGGATCACGCTCCGACCATGGGCAACGAAAGCGCTGAAGAAACGCGCGGTTACGGTATGATGGGTAAAATCTTTGCCTTTGGCTATATGATTGGTCTAATGCAATCGCGCAATATCGCCTACGAGTAGGTCAGACTGCTCCTAGGGCCCGTGTGAAACCCAACTTGCTGAAATGCAGATTTTTGTGCATTTATATAGGCCCTTGATGGGCATCTCGCCCCGTGTTGCACAGGGGTGTATTGTTTGTCCAAGGCGTTCGGCGGGTGAAGGGTGTTGGGGAATAAGAGATTGTTATTGTGATTTTTTACCGTGAAGTAAAGAAGATCAACTCGCCTTTATAACCTGTAAAAAGGAAGGGAGAAATGCCTGCCCCAATCGCTATCCAGTTGTACACCGTGCGCGATCTGTTGGAAAAGAATTTCAAAGCCGTTGTTACGCAGATCGCCGAGATGGGCTATGTAGGCGTTGAGACCGCCGGTTTTCCCAATATCAGCGTCTTGGAAGCCTCCGATCTATTCGCCGATCTCGGTCTGCAGGTGTGCAGTGCGCATACGCAGTTGCCCTATGGTAAGCAGAAAAATCAAGTGATCGAACTGGCCGATGCGCTCGAAGTGACGCGCGTCGTCTCCAGCACGCCGCGCGATGCGTTTGATAGCGCCGATAGCATCAAAGCGCTTTGCGAGCGCTGGAACGAGGCGGCTGAAGTCGCTGAGGAATTCGATCTAGAGCTGGGCATGCACAACCACTGGTGGGAATTTTCCCAGGTCGATGGTCGTTCGGCGTTCGATATCATGTTGGAAGAGCTGAACGAGAATGTCTTTTTCCAGATTGACACGTATTGGGTCAATACCGGCGGCGGCGATGCCGCTAAAGTTGTTGAGTCATTGGGCGAGCGCGCCCCACTCCTGCATATCAAGGATGGGCCGTGCACTCCGGATGGCGATATGGTAGCCGTCGGAGAAGGCAACATGGAATTCGCACCGATCGTCGAAGCGAGCCACGGGGCCTGTGACTGGCTGATCGTCGAGTTAGATCGCTGTGCGACGGATATGATGGCCGCTGTGGAAAAGAGCTACCAGTACTTGGTTGCCTCAGGTCTGGGACGTGGAGCGAATACGGCCGACTAACGGCCTCTTATTCTGAGAGAAAGGGAACAGCATGGCTAAAAAGGCGCTGATGGTGTGGGGCGGTTGGTCGGGACACGAGCCCAAGCAGTGCGTCGACATTTTTGCTCCTTTGCTGGAGGAAGCCGGTTTTGACGTCACCGTGTCGGATACCCTGGATAGCTATAAGGACGCCGACCTGATGGGCGAGTTGAGCTTAGTCGTACCGGTGTGGACGATGGGACAAATTGAGCGCGAGCAGGAGCAGGGCTTGCTCAACGCGGTCAAGAGCGGGGTGGGCATTGCCGGATGGCACGGCGGCATGGCCGATTCGTTCCGCAACAATACCGAGTATCAGTTTATGGTGGGTGGTCAGTGGGTGGCCCACCCCGACGGCATTATCGACTACGAGGTACATATCGTCTCCGACGATCCGATCGTAGAGGGCATAGGGGCTTTTAAAATGCATTCCGAGCAGTATTATCTACACGTGGATCCGGGCAACGAGGTCTTGGCCACGACGACGTTTCGCAGCCGCGAGAGTGCGCCGTGGATAAACGGTACGACCATCCCAGTGGTTTGGAAGCGCGCCTGGGGAGCTGGCAAAGTGTTTTATTCATCGCTGGGCCACGTGGCGAGTGATTTTGACGTGCCCGAAGCGCGTGAGATTCAGCGTCGCGGACTCATTTGGGCGGCGCGATAGGAAGATAATATGGCCGTAGCACTTCTTAGAGCACCCGTTAGCGGTGTGCGCATGGCCTATCAGATGCCGAATCGCATACGTCGTCGCCGTCGTCGCACGCGATTAGTCCGTCGACTGCTTTTTGTCGTGGGTATGGCCGTAGGTGTGGTCGTAGTCGTCGGCCTAGTGTGGGGCGTCGTACAGGCGCTTAGCGAGGAATAATTCGCCATGCAGAAGGTGCTTATTACAGGCGCGGCAGGTCGCATTGGCCGCACGTTGCGCGCAGGCCTAAACGACCGCTGTCAGCTGCGGCTGATGGACCGCGTGCCGATTGGTGATGCCGAGGTCGACGACGTGCACGTGGGCGACGTCGCCGACGTTGAGTGGATGACGCAGGTGTGTCAGGGTATGGACGCGGTGGTCCATCTCGCTGGAGATCCGAGCACCGGCGCCCCGTGGGAATCCATTCTGGAAGTTAATATCAAAGGCACCTACGGCGCGTACGAGGGGGCGCGGCGGGCGGGCGTCGAGCGTCTGGTCTTTGCTAGCAGCAACCATGCTACGGGCTATTACGAGCAGGAAGGCGTGTATACCACTCCCGACATGCCGGTGCGCCCCGACAGTCTCTACGGCGTGAGTAAGTCGTTCGGGGAAGACCTGGCTCGCTTTTACGTCGACGAGTATGGCATGAAGGCCTACTGTCTGCGCATTGGTTCCTTTCAGCCCGACGAATCGGTGGCCAATCGCCGCGGCGATCGGATTCTCTCTACGTGGCTGAGCTATCGCGATACCGTGCAACTGGTATGGCGCTGCCTTCAAGTCGAAGATGTTCCCTTTGGAATCTACTACGGCATATCGGGCAACAAGCGTGCCTACTGGGACACCGAGAACGCGCGCCGCGATTTGGGATATGCGCCCGAAGATGATGCCGAGCGCTTTGTTTAGTACATCCTTTTTCCTCTCCTCAGTTCTATGATCCAGCAACGTATAACGGCGCGCGACTGCGGGCTTATCATACTGCAGGAAGGTGGTGCTCAGCAGACGCTGGCGCGCTTTCTCAACTTGATGCTCAACTACCAGTGTGGGCTGGCACTGCGCATTGCCAATAGCGTAGAAGAAGGTATTGGTATAGCGGAGCTATCCGGGTCCCAGGTGCGCTGCGTCTTTTTGATCCAAAATTTTGAGATAACCCGCGCCGATGTGCTGCGTCAGCTCAGCCACGTCGGCACGCGGCCGGTCTTTCTCGTCCTGCCACAGCAGCGCATTGATGCGCAGCGCGATATCGCAAAAGACTGCGTCAACGTGCACCTGTGCTCTTGGGAGGGAGCCTTTATCGATGCGGATCATTCGCTGCAGCGAATTGCCTGTTCGGCGCTGGAGCAGTGCGGTATAGATACCATTTTCCGCGACGCCGAAAACGTGTCCTACGATGAATTGCAGCAGCGCGTTGAACACCGACTGCGCGATCTGAATACGCTGCCTACCCTGCCTGAAATCATCATGCGCATCATGCGCTTGGTGAACGATCCGGATACAACCACTGCCGAGCTGGAGCGCCTGTTGAGCAGCGATCCCGCCATTGTGATGAAGCTGTTAAAGGTCGTGCGCTCGCCGATCTTTGCCGGCATTGGTCGCACGTCGGACGAGTGGTCGCTAACAGATGCCATCGTGCGCTTGGGCTATAAAAAAGTGGGTGGAATCGCACAGCAGATAAAGATCATCAACAGCTTAGTAGGGCCACGCGAAAACGAATTTGATCTGCGCAGGTTTTGGGAGCACTCCGTCGGCAGCGCGCTGATCGCCGACCGACTCTATACGCGCCGGATGATTGCCATAGAGGAAAAAGTCGATTTTAGCGACTACTGGATCGGTTCGCTGCTGCACGATATCGGTAAATTGGTGCTCGGATTCTTTTTTTGGGACTGGTTTGTGCGCGTGGTGCAGCAGTGCGAGCGAAAACAGCTTTCCTTCCGCGTAGTCGAATCCAAAATGGGCGATGTGGCCAGTCATGAACGGGTCGGCCAGCTGCTGATCATGAACGCCAACCTCGGCGAAGACTTGGCCTATGCCGTGGGGAATCACCACTACCCTGGCGAGCAGCCTTCGTCCTTGGCCTGCATCGTGCACATGGCCGACAACCTGTGCAAAGATCTCGGCATGGGGTATCTGCCTGGCGACAAAGCCGCGTACGATGCCGGCGTTTTAACCCACCTGGGGCTGGGCAGCGCTGATATTGGCAAAATAAAAGCGGAGCTGTCCGAAGATATCATTGACGAAGTAAAGAGTCTGGTGAGTCTCTGCCTCTAAGCGGTGGGCCTCCGTGCTCTCTCTGCAGCTATTTCTCCATCACACTTCGTAGGTCGTCCACGACCCTAAACAGCCGTGCCCGCGGCGGACGTGTAGGCATCGGTTTGCCGGTTCGGCAATATAGCCGCAAATCGAGTGCGTGCCGCCGGCTCCGTGTCTGCATATAGCTGCGGGATCGCCTTCGTGATCGGCCAAGATTTCCTTTATCGCGTCAACGTCTATTTGTCCCCAGCGCTGGTCTACTAGATGGCGTATGCGCTGTAGTCGCGGCGCCGAATCTGCCGTGCCGTGGGTTTCAAAAGGCGCGAACTCATCCGTTATGTAGTGGTTGGTATGCAGTCGGCAATCGGCGTGCGCATCGGCAAACAGCGCGATCTCCTGCGGGCGGATCTCGACGTCGGCAATGTCGTCGTGTCCATCGCAAAAAACCATATTGGCAGCCGAGCAGGTGCGGTGTGTCGCTACGATCTGCAGGCAGGAGGCTAGGTTGCGCTGCTCAAACAGCGTGCGCTTGAGTGGGTAGTGTGGCAGGCCGAGCTGCCACTGGTAGTCGGATAGGCCGTTGGCAAAGTGCGATACGCCGTACTCGTTAGTGCCCATATATCCGAGTTGGCCAGCAAAGGTGAATGTGAGCGCGCGCGGTCGACCGTCGGTGGGTTGGATATGGAGCACGATGCCGAGATCGGAAAACTCCGGCGGTAGATCTTGGTTTTGACCGGCCAAGGCATGGCCATTGGCCGTCGCCGATCGAGTTACGGCAAAGGCCGTACAGCCCTCGCTGTGCGGAGCGTGCGTTGCTTCGCCGCGCACCTGGCAAAGCAGCGCGTGTTCAAAGGGGATGGCCGCTCCTTCCGCTAGGCCGCGAACTTCGTCAAGAAGGCGCGCGTTGAGCCGTTCTATATAGGGGATAAAGGCGCGTGCGCGGTGGCCTAACGCATCGCGGTCTACGCCGGTCGACTTTTCAATCCAGCGTAGATAGCCCTCGATCAACGCAGCGGCCTGTTCGCCGTGTTGAATACCCATTTGGCGCGCATCGCCGCATACGCGGACTAGGGGAAATGCTTGCATGGTCTAGCTCACCGTTTCTCTGGGGGTAGGAAGTTGTCTATGGCTCGTATAGTAGCCGGTCTGCCGGTGCTCTGCAAGCTTTTTGACACGCTAGTAGCGGGGCGGTATTTTGGCCGTATGAGTGTTGGAGCGTACGCCAAAAGGAGAGCGATGACATGGCCCGTGAAGGATTGAGTAACGATGAGCTAGCGCGCCTGTGCGCGTTTGATACGCCGACGGTATGCAACGCCATTGAGGTGTTTGAGGTGCGACCGCGCAGCGCCGGCTATATGGACGGCCGTATCCGCGCCTGCTTTCCAGAAATGGCACCGATCGCGGGCTATGCCGCAACGGCTACATATCGGTCGGCCGCGCCAGCTGGAGGCGGCGACGTATACGCGACGATCGATGCGCAGGTCGATACCTTTGCTCAGATCCCCGGTCCGCCTATCGTCGTGTTCCAAGATATTGACGATCCAACGGTGGCCGCTTCGTTTGGTGAAGTGATGTGCACCACCTACAAAACCTTTGGTGCGGCTGGACTCATTACCAGCGGGGCCGCTCGCGATCTCGATCAGGTGCGGGATCTGGGATTTCCAGCCTTTAGCAACGGCGCTATTTGCTCGCATGGCTACGGACATATAGTCGATCTACTTGGGCCGGTACACGTCGGAGGGATTGCGATATATCCTGGCGATTTGCTGCACGCTGACGCGAATGGAGTTACGACGATTCCGACCGAAGTAGCCGGTCAGTTGGCCGATGTGTGTCGCGAGTATGTTGCCGCCGAAGACGTGGTCCTCGACTATCTGAAGGCAGGCGAGGCCACAGTGGCGGGACTGGCTGCAGCGCGTGCCGAATGTGCGCGTCTGATCGAAGTGCTTTCCGAGCGCGTGCGCTCCGCCTAATCAAGCGTGCTCTATGTAGAAAGTCAACGCACCGCGCGCTTAGGGGGTGGGCTGACTGCGGATCTGCTCCAGCCGGTGCAGGTGACGCCACGTCGTTCGCACCATCGGTCCATTCGCATCCTGTTCCTCGGCGTACTGCAGCGCCTCGCGGTACATCTTTTCCGCCCATGCGTAATTACCCCGCTCCTGCGCGCGCTGACCGGCATCGATGTATTCCTGCCAAGAGCGATCGTCGCTGGTCACAAATAGGGCGATAAATAGGACGAAAAATAGCAGAGCGATAGAGACGAGTGCCTTTCCATTGGGGATGGAGAGGCGATTGCGGGTGGCGCGCCTGCGTCCTTTTCGACGCTTGGCCATGGCTATATCTCCTGCTATAGAGGGAGCTACCCGGGGCGAGACGCTTCGATGGGCCGGTAGCCCGAACACTGGAGCACGGGCAGGCGCGGATACTTGCTAAAGCGCGCGTCTTCGGCGTTGAGACGGCAAAGGTAGAAAGTGGAGCCGCGCGCAGATTCGATGCGGCGCGCGTGCTGACACTGCTGGCAAAGGCCCGTGCGCTGCGCTTCGCTCAAAGGGCGAGTTGCCCGCTGAATTGGACCTGCTGGCTGCCGTCGACGATGGTCCCGATCGGATAGGCGTGGCAGTTGTGCTGCGCTAGGTGGCCAATGATGGCGTCTTCCTGTCCAGCTGCTGCGACAATCGTCAGGCCAACGCCCATATTGAAGGTGCGCACCATGTCGGCTGGATCGAGCTGACCGCGCTCGTATAGCGTCCGGAAGACCGGCAGGATTTCGAATGCGCTCAGGTCGACTTGGGCGTCGAGTCCACTCGGCAATACGCGGCTGAGGTTGTCGCGCACGCCGCCTCCGGTAATGTGCGCCATGCCACGCAGCGCATCGCTGGCATACAGATCGCGCACGGCGCGATAGTAGCACTGATGTGGGCGCAAAATGGCATCCAGGAAAGATTCGCCCGCTACGTCGAGATCGGCTAAGTCCGGCTGGGCATCGAGCAGAGCGCGCACCAAGGTATAGCCGTTGGTGTGCAGGCCGTTCGATGCCACAGCAATCACCGAATCGCCAGCAGCTATGCGCGTTCCATCAACGATCTGGCTCTTTTCGGCCACACCCACCACGCTGGCCGTCAGTATATAAGTACCCTCCGGCACGACGCCCGGTTGCTCTGACGTCTCTCCACCCGTTAGCGTGCACTCCTGCGCCTGGCAGGCTGCGGCCATGCCGGCGACGACGCGCGTGATAACTTCCTTTTCCAGCTTGCCACAGACGATTACATCCTGCATCGATAGTGGATGGGCGCCCATGACGATGATGTCGTTAATGAGGTGATTCACCAAATCGTGGCAGACCGATTCGTAGCGACCGTGTGCAAAGGCCAGCTTTTGTTTAGATCCAGGCTCTTCGCTTTTGAGCACCAGCACCGGATGCTGATACTGGGGAAAGTGGCCGTCAAAGAGCGTGGCGAATGCACCTATTGAATTGAGGACGCGGGCATCGCTGGTCTCTAAGCTGCGCGCCATCTCGCGTTTGGTCGCATCGGCATTGTCAATGTCGACGCCGGCGCTGGCGTAGGTAAACTCGGCCACGGTATTCCTTTCTGAGTGGAGTTGAATGGTCGTTCAAGAACATATTCCGCGATGCGCAGACAGGCAACACGACGCCTGCACGCAACGATTGCTACGCTAGTTGTGCGATGCGTTCGCGTCCGACGCGCTCGATCCAACTTCCCTTGTATTCTTCACACAGCTGTTCAAACGCGCGCTTGGCACGGTCGTTTTGGCCGGACTGACGCAGGGCATCGGCGGCGCGGAAAGCCTCTTCGCCAACGGTGAGGACTCGACTGCAGCGCCTCGTTATCTCTTCTGGCACGTCGTCGTTGGGTAGCTTGCGCAGCGCCGGCGGTTGGTCCATCGTTAGCGCTGCATAACTGTGCGGGACGCGTTCGCGGAACAAACGGGCGCGCATGTCCTGCTGCCAGTCGAAGGCATTGCCTCCCTGGCGGCCGTCGCGTGGATCGATGTCGGCTATGATGATTTCGTCTGGACCGCCGCCCTCCTGCAAAACGCCGCCGTCGGGTGCGATAATGAGGCTGCCGCCACCGCGCTGAGCGACGGCTAAGTAGACCCAATTGTCGACTGCGCGAGTGCGGAACGCCGCGCGGTTCATATCGGCACCACCCCCCATACAGGCGCCGCCTAGCGTTGGTACAAAGACGATATCCGCTCCGTTGAGTGCGAGGCAACGAATCGCTTCTGGAAAGACCATGTCGTAACAAATGAGCAGTCCAATACCGCCTAAGTCGGGGGTCTCAAAGACTGGGTAGGCGTCGCCCTGCGCCCGTCCGCCCCGTTCGCTGTAGGGCATATTGACTTTGCGGTAGCGGCCGACGGGCTGCCCGTCGCGTCCGAGCAAAAACGCCGTATTGTAGCGATGGCCGTCTTCTAAGGCATCGCTGCAGCAGACAACATACATCGCATGGCGCGCACTGAGCGCGCCCAAGCACTCGTTCATGCGCTCGACGGCTATCGGTAAGACCGCGGCCCAGAGCGCCTCGTTGACTCCGGACCAGTGCTCTAGTCCCAGCGTGTCTTCGGGCAGTACGACCGCGTCACAGCCATCTTTTCCGGCCTGTTCTATCAGCGTGGAAATCGCATCGAGGTGCTGGTCGACGCACGCGAGCACGGCACTTGAATCGTCTATACGGAAGTCGACTAGGCGCCGCGCCGGTTGAATACAGCCGATGCGCTGACTCATGTGGCGTAGGTTTCCATACAAGCGAGATCCAATTGCACGCCGAGACCAGCTCCTTCTGGAGGGCGAATACATCCGCTCTCGTAGCGCAGGCGAGGGGTAACCACATCGGCGGCTAGGAGGCCCGGACCGACTAGATCCGAAGCAATGCGCACCGCCGGACAGGCAACGGCTAGGTGCGCGGCGGCCGCTGTGCCAATGCCGAGTTCGACCGTGCTGCCGAGCAGGGCGGGCAGGCCGCCTGACTCGGCCAGATGCAGCAAGCGCTGGGCGCGCTGGAGTCGACCCGCCTGAACCGGCACTACGTTGAAGACGTCGACGGCGCGGTGTGTAATCAGCGCTAGGGCAAAGCGCTCGTCAAAGTCTGCGACGTGTTCAATGAGTTGGATGGACACCCGCTGGCGAATGCGCGCTAAGGCGGCGGCGACCTCGTCGGCTCGCTCGTTGACCTGTTCAGGGCAGTCTTTGGCGATGGCCCGTGCCGCGGCGCGAAGCGGCGTCTCGACCGCATCGGCGCCGACGGCGGCCAGCGCTTGGATGCACTCTACCGCCTCGTCTTCTTGCCACTGGCCCGATGCGTCAACCTTGATATAGGCCGATGGGCCGGCTAGGCGTCTGCACAGGCGCACGCGCTCTATGTCGAGCTGTGGCTCGTCGCCTACTTTGAGCTTGAATGCGGTAAACCCCCCAGCTACTTTGGCGGCGATTTCTCGTTCAATGTCCACTAGGGAGCGGATAAAGGCGACCCACGAGACGGATACCTGCGCGCGGCTGCGACCGCCGAACAGGACATAGAGGGGCACGCCGTAGTGCTGGGCCATCAGGTCGAGCAGCGCCGTATCTACGGCGGCGCTGATCAGCGAGCGCAGTTCGGGATGAAGGGCGTCGGGCAACTCGGCTACGGCGCGCTCCCAGGTGCTTTGCTGGGACAAGTAATCGGCTCCGCTGAGCACGTCGAGCATGTTACAGAGCTGTTCGGGGGGCGGTGTGTTCCAGGTCGCTTCAATATCCGATATCTCACCGAGCCCCACGCATCCATTCCCGTCTACGAGTTCGAGCACGTAGTAGCTGGAGTGCGTTTTGGCATGGGCATGTCCGCCGGCCTCGGCGACGCGCGTGTCGTAGACGCGCGGCAGCGTTACAGCGCGCAGGCGCACAGAGCGTATGTGTGTTTTCATTCGATGTGGGGGCGACGCGGGTGATAGGGCGGTTCGAGCACGGCGCGCTGGGCCGGGGTAAACTCGTCTATTGCCTCGCCTACGCCGCCGGGTAAGTAGCTGCTCGAGTAGCTGATCGCTCCGGGCGAATACTTGTAGAGCATGGCCCGGCGCTCGTGTGCGGCATTCCACGGCAGCGTGCCGTGAGTCAGTGCCTCGGTAAAAACGATGACCGATCCGGCCCGCGCCGTCGGCTGTACGACGCAGCCCAAATCGTCTTCGAGGCGCCGCAGTTCTGGGGGGGCGGGATAGTTTGACTTATGGCTCCCAGGCACGCAGGCAAAGCCTCCATCGCCGGGGCCTTGGTTCGTCAAGACGTAGGATACGACGGTGAGTCCACAGCGCATCTGGTTGTTGCGAAAGCGATAATAATGCGTTGGGTTGGCCGCGTGGCCACCGCCGTGTAGCACGTGCCCCTCGGTGCCTGTCGTCATCAGGATGCCATACAGGTGATCTAGGCGAAAGCCGTCGTCGAGAATTTCGCGCAGGCATTCGACGACGCGCGGATGAATCAGTAGTTCGCGCCAGATGTGGCAATGGGGAGCCGGCCACGTCAGCATGCCGCCGATATCGCCGCGGCCCTGCTCGCCGACTAACGCCTGCGAGCCGCCGGATAGCAGTTCGTCCCCGCTGCGTCGGCGAATCGTCGCCCTCTGCGCGTCGATGGCGTCGTTGCAGGCCTGGAGTTGCTCAGGTGAGAGCACGTCTTCAAGGACGATATAGCCCTGCAGATCGAAGAGATATTTTTCGCGTTCGTTCATAGAAGCCTTAGATGGGTTGCTGTAAAAGGGTGGAAAGGTCGACGTAGGCTGCCTTGCAGGGTGGTCCTTCCGCATAGTAAAATTGACCGTCGCGCACGCTCTGTTGCCCCAGGGCAATTAGCGACGAAGAGCGCGTTCCGCCGCGCTGGCCGTGCAGGCAAATTCCGCCCTCTGCTGCGGCGTGTTGGCCCATCAGTGCGGCAAGCTCATGGCGCAGCTCCGGCCACTGAAGAGCGTGTGCGGCTAGCGCTTGGCGCGCGCGCTGGATGCGCGGATGGGCGTCGTCGTTGATATCGGTCTCGCTCAGCATATGCAGGCCGGGCCCCAGCGTCTCTGGGCGCGCACGCTGTCCGTCGTACTGCACGCAAAACGCGTCAATGCCGTCGGAAAGAAGTAGGTTACAGGGATTATAGCGGACGTGCAGCAGATGGTCGAGCAGCCAGTCTCGTGCGCTGCGTGCCGAAGCATGACGCAGCGCGTCGGTGCATAGCTGGCCGCGCGAACGGTGGTCTGGGTCGAGCGACTTGTCCCGCCGATTGGTCAGCGCAACGTGCAGTCCCAGCGCGTTGACGCCCTGCCATGTACCGCCGGCAATTCGGTCGCGTCCAGCAAATATTTGACCCTCCCAAGACGGTGCGTCAGTGGGTCTATCGTACTGCTCTTCGCGATTTGCGGCGATGATATTGGGGTGCGTTAGAACTAGCTGGTGCGCTAAGATACACAAACACATAGGCCCTCTCTCGCCGACAGTGTACGCCCCCCTTAGGCGGGTGTCAAGGACGGCCTATAGAGGCGCATGCACGGAGTGTGGAAGGCGGTTAACTCCTCTTGACAGGGGTGGGGGGTTCGGCAAGATTATACCCCTGAGATCCCATACTCATCGTCCGTTTAATAAATGAAAAAGCTCATATCAATCGACAATTTAGAGGTTGGCATGTTCCTCGAGGCCCAGGTGGCTTCTCAGGTGATCGAGGGCGAAGAGCTAAACTACCTGGTTGCGCTCAACGCGACGGGCGGTCTGCCGAACAAGCGTGCGCGTCTGACGGGGCGGATGCATGAGAAAATCACCGCTGAGGGTGGCCTGCTCGTGACCAGCGATAGCATGGTTGAACGCCTCCGATCGACGGGTCTGTCGATGGTATCCATCGACACGGACAAGGGAGACGATCTGCCGACCGACGTCAAGCCACTGACCGATCCGAACCGCGCGCCGCCGCCCAGCGGCCGTCTGATCCACTACGACGAAGAGTTGGAGCGGGCAAAAGAGGCGCGCGACGAAACGACCGACACGCTGAAAAATGCGCTGAGCGATATAGCCGATGGCAAGGAGATGGACGTCGAGCGGGTGCAACAGGCCGGTAGCGTCATT
Organism: Gemmatimonadota bacterium; assembly: GCA_038119905.1. Classification (GTDB taxonomy): domain Bacteria; phylum Latescibacterota; class UBA2968; order UBA8231; family UBA8231. Next base: position 53,788 of record JAYOKQ010000014.1, read on the forward strand.
TCGGAAAGTATTCTGCGCAACGTCGATGCCATGGTCAGTTTGACCCGCATCAAACAGCACGATCCCTATACGGCGATGCACTGCATGAACGTCTGCACGCTGGTGACGGCCATGGCCATGCACGACGGCACCGATCCTTCGCTGCTACCGGCTATTTCAGCGGCTGTACTCTTGCACGACGTCGGCAAGACGCGGGTGCCGCTCGAGATACTCAACAAGCCGGGTCGCTTTGAGCCGCATGAACTCGAAGAGATGCGCAAGCACGCGCTGCACAGCGGCGATATCATGCGCGAAGACGGTTCCTTTAGCAACGAGCAGATAGCCATTGCCGAACAGCACCACGAAATGCTCGACGGCAGCGGATATCCAAAGAGCCTGTCCGGCGAACAGATTCACTATTACGCGCGGCTGACGGCTGTGGCCGACGTCTACGATGCGCTGACGGCCAAGCGCGTTTACAAACCGGCGATGCCGATGTATCAGGCTCTGTTGCGCATCCACAAAAACAAGGGCACGGAGTTTGATGCACACGCAGTCGATCTCTTTGTGAAGACCCTGGGACTGTATCCGGTCGGCTCGCTCGTGCAGATGAATACCGGTGAGCAGGCCATCGTTTTTGAGCCCAATCCGGATGATTCGCGCAAGCCGACGATTGCCCTGCTCACGCAGCCGAGCGGTCGCGCGCGCGGCGCGCCTTACATCGTTAATTTGGCGCGACGCTCGCAGTCAGATGGCCGCGAAATTACGCAGGTACTCGATCCAGAAAAACTGGGCGTTGACATCGAACAGATCATGGCCGACGCCGAAGCGCGCGGCGAGCGAACGGAGCGGATGAGAAGATGAAGGGAGCACGGGTAAAAGGACCTTTTGAATGGCAGGTGCTGGAACTGGACAAGCCGCAGGCCGGTGAGGGGCAGATGCTGGTGCGCATGGAGCAGGTCGCCATCTGCGGCAGCGACTTTCCAGATTACTGCGGCGTGTGCCCCGAATATCCGCTGCTGCCGGGTGGATCGGGACACGAGGGTATCGGCATCGTCGAAGAGTGCAAGAGCGGCACCTATCATGAGGGTGCACGCGTGCTTTTGTGGGGCTTTGATCGCGAGCGCGGCCTGTTTCAGGAGTACGTGCCGACGCGCGATACTGGTCTGCTGCTCCTGCCGATGGATCAGCCGCGGGAAAAGGTTCTGATGAGCCAGTTGCTCGGCACGGTGCTGCGCTGCTTTCGCAAATTGGGCAACCTGCTCGATCAGAACGTCGTCGTGCTGGGACAAGGACCGGCCGGTCAACTCTTTACCGGCGTGCTGCGCAATCTGGGTGCCAAGCGGATCATCGCCGTTGATCCACTGGAATACCGCCTGGCCGTGTCGCGCCAGATGGGCGCTACGCATACGGTGAATCCGGACGAAATAGACGTCGTCGAAGCGGTGCGCGACATAACCGACGGCGCGATGGCCGATGTCGTTGTCGAGGTGGTTGGCGGCGAAGACACCTATGGTCAGTGCCTTGATCTAACGCGCCGCTTTTCGACCATCGTATGCTTTGGCGTGCCGGACAAGGAAAATCACGAAGGCGTTATCAAACTGCCGATGATGGAGATGCAGCGGCGCGAATTGAAGCTCGTCCTCTCGGTCAACTACGGCGATCATCCCTATGCCGACTACGCGCTGGCGTTGGATTGGATTGTGCAGGGACGTTTAGATGTAAGCCCGCTGGTTTCACACGTGCTGCCCTTTACCGAGATTCAGCGCGGTTTTGAGCTGGCCGTCGATAAGCCAGTCGCCGAAGAGGCGCTTAAAGTCGTGTTGGAATTCTAGTGATGTTTCTCCCCCCAGTCTGTGCCGCGGCCAGAGAGGTGATCTCTGGCCGTTTTTTATCGTAAGATGACACCTGAACTCGTCATCTTAACGGCAACGCACGTTGAGCAGGAGATGCTGCGCAAGGCACTTGTTCACTCCGTGCAGACCGAAGTGGCACGGCGGCCCTGGTTTGCTGGCGAACTGGGCTCGCATTCGGTGCTACTCGTAGAGACGGGTATGGGGGCGGTCAACTGTGCTCATGCGCTGACCTGCCTGCTGCAAATGCACGCGCCGCGCGAGGTGTGGCAGATTGGCGTGGGCGGAGCCTACGCGCAGTGTGGACTAGTGCCCGGCGATCTGGCCGTGGCTACCTGCGAGAACTACGGCGACATCGGCGTGCGTTTGGACGACGGCTGGCAGGGAGTGCGCGAGACGATCGGCATTCCACTATTGCACGGCAAAGAGGACGATTCGGAGTACTTCAATCGCTTTGCGCTCGACGCGCCGCGCGCTGAAGAGTTGGCTCTGCGACTGAGCGGCACCTGGCGCGCCGAAGCCGGTCCCTTTGTCACGGTACAAGAGTGCACTGGAACCGACGAAGGTGGACGTGAGCGCGGTCGCCGTTTTGGTGCACTATGCGAAAATATGGAAGGCGCGGCCGCGGCTCATTTGTGTGCGCTCTATGGCGTAGATTTTGTCGAGTTGCGCGCCATCAGTAATATCGCGGCGCGGCGCGACCGCGATGCGTGGGAGCTGCCGTTGGCCTGTCGCCGCGCACAGGAGGCAACGCTTCTTTTACTGGACCAAACCGGAGGCTGAAGCGGTTATGGAGCCGATCTCTTTGGGCTATTCGCCCTGCCCGAACGACACGTTCATCTTCTACGCTCTGGTGCACGGACGGCTGCCGGAAGCCCCGCCCGTGCGCGAAGTCCTCGAGGATATTGAGACGCTCAATAGCATGGCGTTGGGCGGTCAGCTCGACGCGACAAAGATTTCTTTTCACGCGCTAGCGCATCTGCGCGAGTCGTATTGTCTGCTGCACGCCGGCGGTGCGCTGGGCCGCGGCTGCGGGCCGCTTGTGGTCGCGCGCAAGCAGCTAGCTGCCGATGGTCTGCGCGGCCAGCGCATTGCCATTCCCGGTAAAATGACCACGGCGGCACTGCTGCTGCAGCTGTTCGATCCTGCAATTGGCGACTTGGTCGTCATGCCCTTCCACGAAATTATGCAGGCCGTAGAGAATGGTCGCGTCGACGCAGGACTCATTATTCACGAGAGCCGCTTTACCTATCCTCAGCATGGGCTGCACAAGGTGATCGACCTGGGCGAATGGTGGGAACAGAGCACGGGGCATCCGATTCCGCTGGGCGGCATTTTGGCGCGTCGCGCGCTGGGCAGCGATCGCATTAAAGCGTTTGATCGCGCGCTGCGCGCCAGCGTCGAATACGCGCATGCCCACCCCGAAACGGTGCGCGACTATATCCGCGCCCATGCTCAAGAGATGGACGAAGATGTCATGCAGGCGCATATTGCGCTCTACGTAAACCAGTATACGCTCGACTATGGACTAGATGGTGAAGCGGCGATCTTCGATCTGATGGATAGGGCCGAACGCGCCGGCTTAGTAGCGACTTCGACGCAGCCACTCTTTGTCGAGTAAGACCGTTTAAACCCAATTTCGACACTGCGAGGGAGACCCCATGAAACTACTTCAATTTATCGATCCGCACGACGGACAGCACCTAGGCTTGGTCGAGGGCGACGACGTCATCGATTTGGGCGTAGGTGGCCTGTACGAAGTCTATTACGACGGCGGAGGCGATGAAATTGGCCTAGTCGCGGCGGTGCAAAAGATGAGAGCGGCGGCCGGTGATGGGCGGCGTTTAAATTTGCAGGCACTCCTAGACGCTCGCGATGCATCGGCTGTGCACCTGACCAAGCCGATCAGCGGTCCGGCCGACAACCCGCACGCGCTCAAGGTTTGGTTGGCCGGTGTTACCCATGAGGTCAGCGCCAAGCTGCGCGAGATCGAGGCCCAGCAAGCCACCGGCGCTGCGGTCAACGTGTACGACCAAAAGTATAGAGAAGTCTCTGGCGGCGGCCGCCCCGAACTCTTTTCTAAAGGAGAGCCGGAGACCGTGCGCGGCCACGGGCAGGCAGTTACGCGTCCGGTTGATACGGTGCGCTTAGTGCCTGAGACTGAGCTAGTCAGCGTATATGGTCTCAACAAGCAGGGCCAGCTCGAGCGATTGGGCTATACGGGCGGTAACGACGTGACGGATAACGGAATCGAAGCCGACAATCCGCTCAATCTGCCGCAGGCCAAAAATTGGGGCGGCGGCTGCGCTTCGCTGGGTCCACTATTAGTGACAGCCGATGAATACGACGATGGCGACGTGACGGTGTCCTGCGAAATTCTGCGCAACGGTCAGCGCGTCGGTTTTAAAGAGGGAAAGACCGGCCAGGATAACCTCAATATGCCCGACAGCCTGCTGCATCTGGAGCGCCATCTGTTTCGCCGCATTCCGCTCGAGGCGCGTTCGCTGCTGGCTTTTTACTGGGGCACGCCTATCGTGTTTGCCGAATCCGATCTGAGCGACGGCGTGCAGGTCGGCGACGTGATGCGCCTGCATTTTTCCGGCGGTATTGGCACTTTAGAAAACGGCGTTATGCCCTTGGAAGATACGGGACAACTGACCGGGCTAGAAGGCAAATAAGCCACACACAGGGTGCAGACTGTGTTTCGGGGGCGTGCTGCAGGGCACGCCCCCGACTCTGTTCGGAGTGGAGTTGTATATTGTGGGTAAATTACTAAGCGGCCAGGGTGCAAAATGCTGAGCCGTTAATGACAGCCTATCTTGGCTCCAATCGAGGTCGTGTGGAAAAGGAAGAATCGCCGCCGAGCAAGCGGCTGGCAGCCATGTATTTTGTGCAGAACCTCGTTTGGGGCGCACAGGTAGTGCTGCTGACCGGCCACATGCACGCGCTGGGTTTTTCTGGCGAAGAGATCAGCTATGTCGCAGCGACTGGATCGCTAGGAGCGATTCTCTCGCCGCTACTTGGCGGCTGGCTGGCTGACCGCTTTTTGCCGGGGCAAGTTTTTGCCGGGCTGTGCTATATACTGTGCGCGCCGCTCCTGTGGTTGGCCTGGCAGCAGACCGAGTTTGTCGGTTTGTGGTTGGTGCTGTTCGGCTTTGCACTCGTGCACATGCCGACGGCGGCCGTGACCAATGCGATCGCCTTTCGCCATCTGGGAAATTCCGAACGCTTTGGGCGCGTGCGGGTCTGGGGTAGCATTGGCTGGGTGAGTATCAGCTGGGCGCTGAGTCTGTATTTGCGCCTGTGGGAAAGGTGGGATCCGGCCGCCCGTCATCTGGGCGATGGCCTGCTGATTGCCGCTGGCCTGTCGCTGTTGATGGGCGTCTACTGTTTCTTTTTGCCGGCTACGCCACCGACGCGTCGGCCCCGTTCTCCGCTGGCCTTTTTAGAAGCCTTTGTGCTGCTGCGCCAGCGCGACGTGGCCGTGCTGATGGCGACGACGTTCTGCGTTGCTGCGCTGAGTCCGTTCTCACAAAACTTCTCCTTTATCTTTTTTACCGACGCGCTGCGCGGTCCGGGGTTGGCCCCGAGCACGGCCAGCTGGGTGCTGAGTTTAGGTCAGCTGCTGGAAATTCCCATCATGCCTTTTATGGGGGCGTGGATGGCGCGTTGGGGCATCAAGCGCGTGATCTTGCTCGGCGTAGTGGCGCAGGGCGTGCGCGCCGGTATCCTGTCGTGGGGAGAACCGCTGTGGCTGCTGGTCATCGCTCAGGGACTCAACTCACTCTACATCGTCTGCTTTGTCGTTGCGTCGATGGTCGCCATTGAGCGTCTGAGTCCGCCGGATATGCGCGCTCAGGCCCAGGGACTATTGGTGCTCGTGCTGCGCGGGGTGGGTCCGCTGTGCGGTCACGTGCTGGCCGGTCGGGTCTACGACCACTTTATCCTTGCAGCAGGAGCACATGCTTGGACGTGGATCTTTCTCATTCCGGCGCTGTCGTCGCTGGTCTTTGCCCTGCTCTTTAGCGCGCTCTTTCGCGGCACGAAGGGCTAGCTGCGCCAAGCGGCCAGGCCCAGACACAGCCAGCCGGCCATAAAGCACAGGCCGCCGAGCGGTGTGACGGCGCCAAGCCAGCGCACGCCGCTGAGGCTGAGGAAGTAGAGACTGCCGGAAAACAGGGCGATACCGGCGACAAAGAGCCAGCCTGCCGTCGTGGTCAGCGTGCCCGGCCACTGGGAGCAGGCCCAGGCCGTGGCCAGCAGAGCGAGAGCGTGATACATGTGATAACGTGCCCCCACTTCGAAAATATCAAATAACTCGACCGTCAGGCGCTGCTTGAGCACGTGGCCACCGAAGGCGCCGGCCGCCACCGAGAGCAGGGCCAGCGCGCTGCCGAGGGCAAAAAAAGTCGCGCTCATAGGTTCTCTTTAATATAGGTGACCGAGCGAGCAAATTGATCGAGCTCGTAGTCGGCGCGGACGTCGACAGGCTCTTCGCGTTCGTGCGGCGTGCGCCAGTCTTCGTCGGCCGGGCGCGCCGCTCCGTGCAGCGTGCGAATGGCGTTGAGGATTTCCTCCTGTGCGCGCGGTGCATACGTCGCCCAATAGTCGTTTTCGAGGATGCGAATATGGCGCGCCTGTGATGCACCCAGTTCAATACAGCCCTGCACGTCGGGTGCACCTGCGTCAAAGAGGGCGACCATCTGCGGCCAGTCAACCACGCCGGTGCCTAGCGCACAGCGCTTGAGGCGGAAGCCGGAAGGCGTCGGATGGATTGTATAGTCTTTAAAGTGCACGTGCTTGAGAATGGGCATCACCCGCTGGGCAAAAGCGGCCGGCGTCTCGCCTACGGCTAGCGCGTTGGCTACGTCCATCGTCACGCCCAGCTGCGGGCTGCCGACGCGTTGGCACAGTTCGAGCAGCTCCCACGAGCAGACGTCCTGATGGTTTTCAATGCCGACGGGTATGCCGTATTCTTCGGCCAGTGGCATGACCTCCTTAAGCGGTCCGACGAGCGCGCTTAAATAGTCGCGCATGCCTTCGGCACCGAGCGAGCGGCGGTCGCCCTCAAGCAGGCGGCTGATTGTCGTGCGCACAACTCGAGCGCCGGCGCGATGAGCGGTTTCGATTGCTTCGCGCAGCGGAGAAATATCCTCGGCGTAGTGAGCGCCCCCCGTGTCGAGAAAGAGATCCATATCCCCGAGCTGTTGGCGAAAGGCCGCTAGCTCTTCGTCGCTGCGCTCGGCCAGCGACTGCGCGGCAAATTCCACGCTTTTCAGGCCGTTTTCGCTCGCCAACTGCGTTAAGCCTTCGGGGCTGTGTGGGTCGATCGCGCGGCCCGCTTCTCTGTGCGAGCCGGTAAAGCTCCAGGCGCATAGTCCAATCTTCATCGTCGTTTCCCCGTGTAATCGATAATCGGTAGCAGGCTTTGCCTACTGCCGTTGGTAGACTTCGATCGTGCCGTCGTAGCTGACGGTGGTTAGCGTGTCGCCATCGATTGTGTATTCGAACGTCGTTACGTCGATAATACCGCCGACTTTAATTTCCATTACTAAGTAGCTGTTACTGATATACCAATCGCCCGATACGGGCGTAGAGAGGCCACCGGCGTCAAACAGGCCGCTGAGTTTGCCCGATTTTTTAAACGTGAGCGTGACTTCGATATTTTCCAAATCAAAACTGTCCGACGATTCAGAGACCATTTTCCAGGTGCCGACCAGTTCGCGTGCCGGGCCGACGACTTCTTTGTCGCCGCAGGCTGCCAGGACCAGAAGGCTGAGAAATACGAGGCGATACAGCATGTTAAAGCTCCCTATGAAAGGTCGATCTAAGTGCCGACATACACCGAAAGAGCACGGCCACGTCGAGTGGATGACAAAGTAGGGTAGACCGTATGTAAGGGCAAACAGATAGGAGGTTTGCGGGCTGTATTGGATATAACTGCATGTGAATTAGTGCTGCCAATGGCGATATCAGTATATCGGAACCGCTTGGACAAAGGTAAACAGCCAGGGGCAGCAATAGATCACTGTATATATCTCTTTTACTTGGTAGCCGGACAAGCCGCTAGTCGTTTTAGCGGTTGGAATGGTGAGATCTGTTGGAAAATACGTCAAAGAATCGTTTTGCACTGGTTGCGGCTAACAAGAGGATGCTTATGCCAAACAATAGCCTAAAAAAAGAGAGGGTCTCATTATTCGTTTCAGTGGGATGCTCAAAGAGTAAGAAATACGTTTGTAGCAGGGGGTAGATAATAATGGCAAGTATGGGGGATAAGCGTATAAGATGCTTAATCCCACTTCGATTAGATGCATTACGAGAAGACATTGTTAGACTTTTGTAAAGTGGCCACTTCCTGTAAATGAAGCAGTTTGGCAGACCTAATATGCTCTCATAACATAGCGTAAATGTCTAATGGGGTGAGGTTTTTTCCACGGCGCATTGCGGGTGAGGATTAACCCGTAAAAAAACAGCCGCGCCCTCTACAGCAGGAGGCGCGGCGCAATTTGGTAGCCCGTACGGGATTCGAACCCGTGTTACCGGCGTGAGAG
>JAYOKQ010000015.1:0-32001 GCA_038119905.1 Gemmatimonadota bacterium
TGCGTGTGCGGGAGTAGCTCAGTTGGCAGAGCGCAAGCCTTCCAAGCTTGATGTCGCGGGTTCGACTCCCGTCTCCCGCTCCATTTGTTTCGGCAATTTAGGCCGATGTAGCTCAGTTGGTAGAGCGCATCCTTGGTAAGGATGAGGTCACCAGTTCAAACCTGGTCATCGGCTCCAGAAATTTTGTTGTCTCCCATAAGTAAAACGGACAGACTGTGAGTAATCATGCCGAGAGAACAGATCACATTGGAATGCGAAGGGTGCAGTCGTCGCAATTACACTGCAACGAAGAACCGCAGAACTCAACCGAGTCGCGTTGAGTACAAAAAGTACTGTCGGTTTTGTCGCAAGCACCACGTTCATAAGGAGACCCGTTAAAAAGGGTAGGGTCGTAGCTCAATTGGTAGAGCTCCGGTCTCCAAAACCGGCGGTTGCAGGTTCAAGTCCTGCCGGCCCTGCCATTTTTACGCTGCCTAACAAACGGTAAATGGGTGATGTGGACAAAGTTAACTAATTTCACAAGAGAAGTTCGAGCCGAGTTCGGGAAGGTCAGTTGGCCTACGCGTGAGGAGTTGCTTAACTCGACAAGTGTCGTGTTGGTATTCTCAGCTGCGTTTGCTGTTTTTATTGGTCTCTTTGATCTGGTGATATCGTTTATCCGAGGTATCTTACTCGGATAGTTTTTAGTCTAACGGCTGGGATGAGCTTCTGCCCGTTCCGGCACCTGAGCTAGTAATGGAAGCACAGATGGCAAAGCGTTGGTATGCCCTGCATACCTATTCAGGGCACGAAAACAAGGTAAAGACCTACGTTGATTCCCTAATTGAGTCGGATGCGGCGAGTGGGGCAATCGAACAGGTCGTTGTGCCTACTGAAGAAGTAGTCGAACTGCGCGCAGGTAAGAAACGCGTTACCAAAAAACGCTTTTTACCGAGCTATGTGCTGATAGAGATGGAAATGTCGAAGGATGCTTGGCATCTAGTGACGAATATCCCCGGTGTTACCAACTTCGTTGGTCCTGCCCGGCGTCCACAGCCGCTGCGTCCCGAAGAGATTGATCACATTCTGGGCCATATTGACAAACGCAAAGATCAAGAAGTGGAAGAAATTCCATTCATGGTCGGCGAGCAGGTCAAGGTCAATGATGGTCCCTTCAAGGATTTCGTTGGAACCGTGCAGGAAGTGCTGCCAGAAAAACGTCGCCTCAAGGTGACGGTCAGCATATTCGGCCGTGGCACGTCGGTAGAACTCGACGTTCTACAGGTTGAACCGGCAGAAGAAACAACCTGAATTTAAAGAAGAGGCTTTCGTCCGATGGCGAAAAAAGAAATCGCACAGATTAAGTTGCAGGTGCCTGCAGGACAGGCAAACCCCACGCCTCCTGTGGGACCTGCTCTCGGTCAGCATGGCGTTAACATCATGGAGTTCTGCAAAGCGTTCAACGCGCAGACTCAAGACCAAGCGGGGTTAATTATCCCCGTTGTTATCACGGTCTATGCAGACCGCAGTTTTTCCTTTATAACTAAGACGCCACCGGCTGCAGTCCTATTGCTGAAGGCCGCCAAATTAAGCAAGGGATCTGGCGTTCCCAATCGGGATAAGGTTGGGAAAGTGTCACCGAGCCAGGTCCGTGAGATTGCCGAGTTGAAAATGCCCGATCTGAATGCCTCATCCATTGAGTCTGCCATGTCGATGATTGCCGGAACGGCGCGTAGCATGGGCCTCCTAGTCGAGTAGCCCTAAGAGAAGACGAGAGGATTTAAGGTCATGGCCAGAGGTAAAAAGTATTCGCAGGCGCTGGAAAACATCGACCGCGATAAGTCGTATAGTATTGAGGAAGCTGTTGGTTTATTGAAGAGCTTTCCCGCGATGAAGTTTGATCAGACGGTAGAAATTGCACTCAGTCTGGGTATCGACGGCCGTCAAGCTGATCAGATTTTGAGGGGCACAGTCATGTTGCCGCACGGAACGGGTAAGGACGTGCGCGTGTTGGTGATCACCCAAGGCGAGCTCGCGCAGGAGGCTGAATCCGCGGGGGCAGATTACGTGGGCGGAGCCGAATTGGTATCCAAAATAGAGGGTGGTTGGTTGGACTTCGATCTGGTCGTAGCATCTCCCGACATGATGGGGCAGGTGGGTAAATTGGGACGCGTGCTTGGTCCGCGCGGTCTGATGCCGAATCCCAAGACGGGAACCGTTACGCGCGACGTAGGTCAGGCCGTGCGCGATGCCAAAGCGGGTCGCGTTGAATACCGTGCCGATAGCAAGTCGGGAAATAATGCTCAGGCCGCTGTCGGTAAACTCTCCTTCGAGGCCGACGCTCTCGTGGAGAACGTCAAGGCTTTCGCTGATGCTATTGTGCGCGCCAAACCGGCCGCAGCAAAGGGACAGTTTATTCAGAAGTGTGTCCTGTCCTCGGCAATGGGGCCTGGAATCAAAATTGATCGCTCACAGCTGGCCGCTTAAGCTGATATCGATTGAGCTAACGAGGGAAATACGATGCCTACGTCGGAAAAAATAGAGAAAGTTGAAGAGCTAACGGCTGCAATGGCCAATGCTAAAGCCATATATCTGGCCGATTTTACCGGCTTAGATGTGGCCAAGGTGACGGGCTTACGAAATACACTACGCGATGCTGAAATCGGCTATCAAGTAGTCAAAAATCGCTTGGCTAAGCGGGCTGCGGCAGATGCCGGTATCGCTGGTTTGGAGGAGCATTTTGTAGGCCCCACAGCGATTGCGTTTACGAATGATGATCCGATCGCGCCGGCTAAGATTTTGCAGGATTTTGCCGATAAGGACGACGCATTCTCGATCAAATCCGGCTTTATGGACGGACAAATTCTTTCGCCAGAAGACGTGTTGGCGCTGTCCAAGTTGCCTTCGCGCGAAGAGTTGTTGAGTAAAGTGTTGGGCAGTGTGCAGAGTCCTCTGTATGGTTTTGCCGGTGTCCTCAATGGTCTGTTGCGCAACTTGGTTGGTGTGGTTGCCGCCATAGAAGAAAAGCAAAGAACAGGTGCTGGCGAATAGGCCATCACACCATAAAAAAAACGAAAATATCCGCATACCCCTTAGGAGGTTTGATAAAATGAGTGAAGAAACGACGACCAGCGAAAAAGTTGCTGAGATCATTGAAACGATTGGCGGCTTGACGGTCTTGGAATTGGCCGACTTGGTCAAGGCTTTGGAAGATAAATTCGGCGTTTCTGCCGCTGCTCCGGTCATGATGGCCGGTGCTGCTCCCGCCGGTGGTGGCGGTGAGGCTGCTGCAGAAGAGAAGGATTCGTTTGACGTTGTGTTGGCTAGCGCTGGTGACAAGAAGATCCAAGTGATTAAGGTTGTCCGTGAGATTACTAGCCTCGGTTTGAAAGAAGCCAAAGCCTTGGTTGATGAAGCACCCAAGCCGATTAAAGAGGGCGTCAATAAGGAAGAGGCCGAAGATCTTCAGAATCGCTTGCAGGAAGCAGGCGCCACGGTCGAAATCAAATAGGGAATAGTTGATCGAACGTTTCCATTGATTTTTTCCGTATTTATCCTGCGTATTTGCGGTAATAATCTAAAGCTCATGGTCCGCCAACGCCTCCACAGAAGAGGGGTTGGCGTCTCCATGAGCTTTTGCCTTAACTAGCAATAAGGAGTTTTGACTTTGGCCAAGACGGACGGCAGCATTGAGAGACACTCTTTCGGTAAGATTAAAGAAGTCGTGGAAATGCCGAATCTGCTCTCTGTGCAGATCGACTCCTACCGGGACTTTCTGCAGCTAGACGTAGCGCCCAGACGCCGTCAGCGCAGAGGGTTACACCTGGTTTTTGAGAGTATTTTCCCCGTTACAGATGCCCATGATATCTTCTCTTTGGAGTATGTTGATTACTCCATTGGCAATCCGCGCTATAGCGAAGAAGAATGTCGTGAACGCGGTATGACTTTTGCCGCCCCCTTGCGTGCTACGCTGCGCTTAGTTACGCGTGATAAAGAGAGTTCCGATAAGGCCGTTAAGGACATCGTCGAACAGTCGGTGTTCTTGGGTGAACTACCTTTGATGACCAATCAAGGGACTTTCATCATAAATGGCGCCGAACGCGTAGTCGTTAGTCAGTTGCACCGTTCACCGGGTGTTTTCTTCGATGAGACGGTCCATCCCAACGGCAAGGATCTCTTTTCTGCTCGAATTCTGCCGGCTAAGGGGCCGTGGCTTGAGTTCAGTATGGACATCAACGATATCATGTATGTCCACATTGACCGCCGTCGTAAACTGCCAGTCACGCTCCTTTTAAAAGCCCTTGGATTTTCCAAGGAAGGCGAGGTCTTGAGTTTGTTCCGCGACGATGTTGAAGTCGCCGTTGACGAGGAATTGGCCGGTCGCCACAATACGGGTGAGGATATCGTTGACAAGAGCACTGGTGAGGTCATCCTTGAGGCATACGAACTAATAAGCGACGAAAAAGTCGCCGCACTTCAAGAAGCTGGTATCAAGAAGGTGACGGTGCTCCTTGCGCCCGAAGGCAACGATCCTGGGATCATGGAGAATACGCTTAAGAAGGATCCCAGCGAAGATGAAGAAGACGCGCTGACTCGGGTGTATAACTTGCTACGCCCGGGCGATCCGCCCAACATTGAAACGGCGCGCGGTCTACTTGAGCGTCTTTTCTTTCATCCCAAGCGTTACAATTTGGGTGATGTCGGTCGTTATCGCATCAACCGTCGCTTGGATGTGGGGATCCCCTTTGAGAGCACGATCCTCTACATGGAGGATTTTCTGTCCATTATCCGTTACCTAATGGGTCTGCGAGTAGGTCAGGGAAATACGGACGATATCGATCATCTCGGGAACCGTCGCGTGCGCCTCGTTGGCGAGTTGTTGGCTAACCAGTTTAGCATCGGTCTCACGCGCATGGCCCGCACGATTCGCGAGCGAATGAGTCTGCGCGACGAGGATCAGGTTACGCCGCACGATTTGGTTAACGCGCGCACGGTCTCGACGGTTGTGCAGGCATTTTTCGGATCCAGCCAGCTCTCGCAGTTCATGCAGCAGACGAACCCGCTTGACGAACTTACGCACAAGCGTCGTTTGAGCGCGTTGGGACCAGGCGGTTTGAGTCGCGACCGCGCAGGTTTCGAAGTGCGTGACGTTCACTATACCCACTATGGTCGTATTTGCCCGATTGAGACACCGGAAGGGCCGAATATAGGTCTAATCTCGTCACTGAGTACCTATGCTCGAGTGAATGCGTTTGGCTTTTTGGAAACGCCCTATCGTAAAGTAGTTGATGGCCGTGTTACAATGGACATCGAGTTTTTGACGGCAGCCGAAGAGGATAGATACACTATCGCGCAGGCCAATGCGCCGATTGATGATAAGGGTAACTTCGTTAATCCTTTGGTCAAAGCGCGTAAGCGCGATGATTATCCGATGGTTACGCCAGACGAACTTGAGTACATGGACGTCTCGCCGAAGCAGTTGGTCAGTGCAGCTGCCGCGCTTATTCCGTTCCTGGAACACGACGATGCAAACCGTGCTTTGATGGGATCGAACATGCAGCGCCAAGCCGTGCCTCTTCTCTTTACCCAGGCACCGTTTGTCGGAACGGGTATGGAGGGCAAGGTCGCGCGCGATTCCGGTGCTGTGATTGTAGCTCGCAACCCGGGACAAGTAGTCAATGTCAGTGCTAACCGTGTTGTTGTACAGCGAGATAAAAAACATAGCACGCCGCTGACCCCGCTTGATATGGCTGACACCGACGAGTACAAGCTCACGAAGTTTGCTCGTTCGAACCAAGATTGCTGCATCAATCAGCGTCCTCTGGTCAAGGTCGGCGATAAGGTCGAAAAGGGCCAGCCGCTGGCCGATGGGGCCGCGACGGAAAGAGGCGACTTGGCACTTGGTATGAATGTGCGCGTCGCTTTTATGCCGTGGAACGGCTACAACTTTGAAGATGCTATCATCATCAGCGAGCGCCTGCTCAAGCGCGACGTTTTTACCTCCATTCATATCGAAGAGTTTGAACTGCAGGTTCGAGATACGAAGCGCGGACAAGAAGAGATCACCCGTGAGATTCCGAATGTCAGCGAAACGGCAGTGCGCAACCTCGACGACGAAGGCATTATTCGCGTGGGGGCCGAAGTGGGACCTGGCGATATTCTCGTCGGGAAGGTCACTCCCAAGGGTGAGAGCGAATTGTCGCCCGAAGAGCGACTCTTACGTGCAATCTTCGGTGAAAAGGCTGGTGATGTGCGAGATGCTTCGCTGAAGGCTCCTCCTGGAATGGAAGGCGTGGTAATTGATCGCAAAGTGTTTTCTCGCAAAGAGCGGAGCGAATCCTCTCGTCGCAAAGAGAAAAGCGCCATCGCCGATATCGAGGCTGAAGCCGAAAGCAAAAAGGAGCGTCTGATCAGCGAACGCAACCAGATGCTGCTCGATATCATTGGGGATCGCAAGTTGGGCCGCCTGCGCTCGAACGAAGACGATAGCGTCGTTGTGCGTGAGGGCACGCAGATGAGCGAGCGCCTGTTGGAGCGCATTGACTTCACGACGATTGCGCCCGAGGAGGGCTGGACGGGTGACGACGATGTCGATGCGCGGGTCGATCAGCTTCTGCGCTATGCTGGTGAACAGCTGCAGCTAGCCGATGAGCAGAAAGAGCGAGAAATTGAGCGCTTGACCCGGGGCGATGAATTGCCGCCTGGCATTGCTCAGCTTGTCAAGGTTTATGTAGCCAAGAAGCGGAAGCTCTCCGTTGGAGACAAAATGGCGGGTCGTCATGGCAATAAGGGTGTTGTCGCTCATATTGCACCCGAAGAGGATATGCCTTTTGGGGAAGATGGTCGACCGGTTGATATCGTGTTGAATCCGCTCGGCGTCCCTTCTCGCATGAACCTAGGGCAGATTTTCGAGACGCACTTAGGGATGGCGGCCAGTGCGCTTGGCATGCACGTAGCCACGCCTGTGTTTGATGGCGCTGCGCTGGGCGAAGTAAAAGGTCTTCTACGCGATGCAGGTCTCGCCGAAGACGGCAAGCAAGAGCTGTATGACGGGCGCACCGGCGACAAACTCGATAAGCGGGTGACGGTGGGATATATCTACATGCTGAAGCTTTCTCACCTCGTTGCAGATAAGATCCATGCCCGCTCTATTGGGCCCTACTCGCTTGTTACTCAACAGCCGTTGGGTGGTAAAGCACAGTTTGGTGGCCAGCGATTTGGTGAAATGGAAGTGTGGGCCTTGGAGGCCTATGGTGCAGCCTATACACTGCAGGAAATGCTGACTGTAAAGTCTGATGATGTGGCTGGACGATCGAAGATTTACGAGGCGATCGTCAAAGGAGATAATCCACCTGAACCAGGCATACCAGAATCGTTTAATGTTTTGGTTAAAGAACTGCAGAGCTTGTGTTTGGACGTCATACTTGAAGACAGCAGACTCATTGAAACTTATTAATCGAAGCGGAACCGTAAAGGTCTATACGCAAAGGGGGCTCCTGTGTTAAAGACCGCTAGTTCATCGAGAAAACCTACAGATTTCGACTCGATTCGCATTCAGTTGGCCTCGCCCGATACCATTCGGGCGTGGTCGCATGGCGAAGTAACCAAACCTGAAACGATCAACTACAGGTCGTTTAAGCCCGAGCGAGACGGTCTGTTCTGTGAACGCATTTTTGGCCCGGTCAAAGACTGGAACTGCCATTGTGGTAAATACAAGGGAATTCGTTATCGCGGTGTTGTATGCGATCGCTGTGGCGTAGAGGTTACGCAGGCCAAAGTGCGCCGCGAACGCCTCGGTCATATCGAGTTGGCTGTTCCCGTATCTCACATTTGGTATTTTAAGTCGCTTCCATCGCGTATCGGCGCTCTGCTGGATATTTCAATGCGCAATCTGGAGCGTGTGCTCTACTACGAGTCATACGTCGTGTCAGATCCTAAGGATGCGCCCAACGTGGAGCGTTTCCAGCTGCTAACCGAAGATGAGTTGATCGATTTGCAGGAGGAAGGCTACGATCCCGAAGTGGATATGGGAGCTCCCGCCGTTAAGAATTTATTGGCGGAAATTGATATTGAGGAGCTGTCAGCTGAACTGCGCACGCAGGTGCGTATGGAGACTTCCGTTCAGCGTAAGCAGGAAGCGTTAAAGCGCCTGAAGGTAGTGGAGGCATTTCGCCAGTCGGAAAACCGTCCCGAGTGGATGATTTTGGATAATATCCCGGTCATCCCACCGGACCTACGCCCGTTGGTGCCCCTCGAGGGAGGGCGTTTTGCCACTTCTGATCTCAACGACTTGTATCGCCGTGTGATCAACCGCAATAATCGCCTCAAAAAGCTTATCCAGATAAAGGCGCCAGAGGTCATTCTACGCAACGAAAAGCGCATGTTGCAGGAAGCAGTTGATGCACTTTTCGACAACGGTCGGCGTTCGCGCGCTGTGCGCGGTGACGGTAATCGTTCGCTTAAGTCGCTCAGCGATTTACTCAAGGGTAAACAGGGTCGTTTTCGCCAGAATTTGTTGGGTAAGCGCGTTGACTATTCTGGGCGCTCAGTGATCGTTGTTGGTCCCGAACTCAAGCTACATCAGTGCGGGCTCCCAAAGAGCATGGCGTTGGAATTGTTTAAGCCTTTTGTCATAAAGAAGCTTGAGGAAAAAGGGCTCGTGCAAACGGTCAAGAGCGCAAAGAAGCTAGTCGAGCGGGAACGGCCGGAAGTGTGGGATATCCTCGAGGAGATCATTCAAGATCACTGCGTGCTGCTCAATCGCGCTCCTACGCTGCACCGCCTTGGTATCCAGGCATTCCAGCCGAGTTTGGTGGAGGGGAAAGCCATTCGCCTGCATCCGCTCGTTTGTGCGGCATTTAACGCCGACTTCGATGGTGATCAGATGGCCGTTCACGTGCCGCTGTCTTTCGAAGCTCAGATTGAGGCACGTCTGCTGATGCTGGCGGCAAATAATATTCTCAAGCCAGCTGATGGCGAACCCGTTATCATGGACAACCCGCAGGACATCGTGCTGGGTTGCTACTATCTGACAAAGGTGCGTTTTGGCGATGCGGATAAGGACGAGCGTCGTTTCGCCAATGCGACGGATGCACGTTCTGCCTACGAGTCGGGTTGTATTACCTTGCACCAACCGATTAAAGTGCGCGTTGATGGCGAACTCGTCGATACGACGGTTGGCCGTCTGATTTTCAACGAGGTATTGCCTGCTGAAATTGGTTTTATCAACCGAACAATCGACAAAGGCGATATCAAAAAAATCACGGCTGATGTGCATCGCCTATTGGGCAACCGTCGCACGGCGGAGTTCGTTGATAATCTTAAGCGCGTGGGATACTATCATGCCACGATGGCCGGTATTACTATATCCATTGACGACGTAGTTGTTCCCGAAGCCAAGACGGATATTATTAACGGTGCGCTTGGAGAGGTCGAGAAGATTCGCGATCAGTATGCCAACGGTATTATTACTGACGGCGAGCGCTACAACAAGATTATTGATGTTTGGACCCATGCGACATCAACCGTTTCTCGCGCCGTGCAGGGCACTCTGGAAGCTGCTGAAGATGGGTTTAACTCCGTCTACATAATGAAGGATTCTGGAGCTCGTGGTAGCGAGGACCAGATCAAGCAGTTGGGCGGTATGCGCGGTCTCATGAATAAACCGCAGAAAAAGCTGACCGGTGCCGTTGGTGAAATTATCGAGACGCCGATTATAGCCTCCTTTAAAGAGGGGTTGTCGGTGCTCGAATACTTTATTTCAACGCACGGAGCGCGCAAGGGATTGGCTGACACGGCGCTCAAGACGGCTGAAGCTGGTTACCTCACGCGTCGCATGGTAGATGTTGCGCAGGATATGGTTATCAGCGAGATCGATTGCGGTACGAGCCAAGGCCTGTGGGTTGGTGCCTTGAAAGACGGTGAAGAGGTCATCGAACCGTTGGCAGATCGCATCGTTGGTCGCGTATTACAGGAAGACGTGATTGATGCCAACGGCGAAGTCGTTATGGAGATCGGTCAGCTATTGGAGGAGGCCGATGCTCATCGCATCGCTCAGGCCGAAGATGTAGAAGAAGTGCTGATTCGCTCCGTATTGACATGCGAATCCGATCGCGGTGTCTGTGCCAAGTGCTACGGGCGTAATATGGCGACCGGAGCGCTCGTCAATATTGGTGAGGCGGTCGGCGTCGTGGCAGCCCAAAGTATTGGTGAGCCGGGAACGCAGCTGACGTTGCGTACATTTCACATCGGTGGAACTGCAAGCCGCATTGCCGAGAACTCACAAATTCTGGCCCGGCGCGTTGGAACGGTCCATTTTGTCGATGTCGATACCGTCGAGAATCCCGATCTGGGCACTACCGTTTTGGGGCGCAACGGCGAGATCGAGCTCTTGGATGAACAAAACCGCGTACGCTCACGTATCAATGTACCCTATGGTGCCTTGCTCAAGGTGGTCGATGGGCAAGAGGTCGAGTCGGATTCAGTCCTTTACGAGTGGGATCCCTATAGTAATGTGATAGTCTCTGATCGCTCGGGTTCGGTGCGCTTTGTCGACATCATCGATGGCGTAACCATGCGCGAGGAGTTTGAGGAGACAACCGGTATGAGCACGCGTACGATCGTTGAACAGCGCGACCGCACGCTGAACCCGTTAATCGAGATTACTAGCGATGAGCGGGGCACGCGTTCGTATCATATTCCGGTCGGTGCTCGCTTGTTGATCGCGGATGAGTCCGATATTCAGCCAGGTCAGGTGTTGGTTAAAATTCCCCGTGAGCGTTCCAAAACGCGTGATATCACGGGTGGTTTGCCGCGCGTTGCTGAATTGTTTGAAGCGCGAAGGCCGAAAGAGCCGGCCGTTATCTCAGAGATCGACGGCACCGTCCGTTTTGGCGGTATCGTTCGCGGTAATCGCGAGCTCATCGTTACCTCGATCGATGAAGAAGAGAAAAAATACCTCGTCCCATATGGTAAACATCTACGCGTTCATGAGGGCGATCGGGTCGTTGCCGGTGAGCGGCTTTCCGAGGGCTCTGTGAACCCGCACGACATACTCAAAGTGCAGGGCACGCACAAGGTTCAAGAATATCTGGTGAACGAAATTCAAGATGTTTACCGTTTGCAGGCAGTAGAAATCAACGATAAGCATATTGAAGTAATTGTTCGTCAGATGCTGCAGAAGGTCAAGATTATCGATCCGGGTGACACCAACTTCCTCGAAGGTGAGGAGGTCGATAAAATCCGCTTCAACAAGGAAAATGAGAAAGTCCTTAGCGAAGGCGGAGATCCGGCGACCTGCCAGCCGATTCTGCTTGGTATTACGCGAGCTTCCTTGCGCACCGATAGCTTTATTTCGGCAGCTTCGTTTCAGGAAACGACTCGCGTCCTTACCGAGGCAGCTGTTCAGGGGAAGGTGGATCATCTGCGCGGCCTCAAGGAAAATGTCATCATCGGTCGGCTTATTCCCGCCGGAACTGGCTCGGATATTTACCGCGAAGCGGGGTATGAAGATCTCATCGGAACGGGCGATGGGGATGTCGAGATGGCTGGAGAAGAGCAGCAAATGGTGGCAAGCGAAGAAACCGGTGTCTTAGACGAATAAAGTATTGACAGTTATCTAATGACCATTTAACTTTTGAGTTTGCTATTTATGTGCAACAAAGGGAGAAAATAGTCCTTGCCGACAATTAGCCAACTGGTCCGAAAGGGCCGAAGCAAAACGCTGAAAAAGAACGATGCACCGGCCTTGGAAAGCTGTCCTCAGCGCCGGGGCGTTTGCACGCGCGTTTTTACCACGACGCCGAAAAAACCCAACTCTGCTTTGCGTAAAATGGCACGTGTTCGGCTTACTACCGGTATAGAGGTCACGGCGTATGTGCCGGGCGAGGGACATACGCTGCAAGAGCACTCCATCGTGCTGGTGCGTGGTGGTCGTGTAAAAGATTGTCCGGGAGTTCGCTACCACATTGTGCGCGGAGTCCTTGATGCCACGGGCGTAGCTGATCGTAAACAGGGGCGTTCCAAATACGGCGCTCGCAGACCGGATAAGGGCTGATAAGAGGGAATTATGTCGCGTCGCAAAAAAGCAATAAAGCGCAAGCTGCTGCCGGATCCAAAATTTAACAATGTTCTGGCAGCTCGGTTTATAAACTCCCTCATGAAAGAGGGAAAGCGAAGTGTAGCCGAGCGCATCTTCTACCACGCCATTGATTTGGTAGAGGAGCGTGCGGGGCAGAATGCGATTGATGTGTTTCAGAAGGCACTTGAAAACACCAAGCCCATCGTCATGGTTAAGTCGCGTCGCGTCGGTGGCCAAACCTATCAGGTGCCTGTAGAAGTGCGTCCCGACGAGCGCACGGCCCGTTCAATTCGCTGGCTAATCCGCTTTGCCCGCGAGCGTTCTGAGCGCACAATGGCTGAGCGTTTGGCTAATGAATTTATCGCAGCATCCAAGGGTGAGGGGGGCGCCGTTCGCATGCGCGACGATGTCCACCGCATGGCAGAGGCGAACAAGGCCTTTGCTCATTACAGATTTTAAAGAGGCAACAAGGGGAAATGGCACGTCAATTTTCGCTTAGCAAAACGCGCAATATCGGTATCGCAGCCCACATTGATGCGGGCAAGACGACGACTACCGAGCGCATTCTTTACTACACGGGGCGCCTGCACCGCATGGGAGAGGTCCACGAAGGGACTGCGACCATGGACTGGATGGAGCAGGAGCGAGAGCGCGGCATAACTATAACATCCGCTGCCACGGCCTGTGAGTGGAAAGATCATCGCATCAACATCATTGATACCCCTGGACACGTCGACTTCACGGCTGAAGTTGAGCGCTCGTTGCGCGTCTTGGATGGTGCGATTGGCGTGTTTTGCGCGGTGGGTGGTGTAGAACCTCAGTCAGAAACCGTTTGGCGGCAGGCTGACAAGTACCAGGTCCCTCGCATTGCTTTCGTTAATAAAATGGACCGCAACGGGGCCGATTTTTACAAAGTTCTGGGTATGCTTGAGGATCGCCTGCGCAGCAACTTTGTTCCCATTCAGTTACCCATCGGTTCTGGCGAGACGTTCAATGGAATGGTCGACCTCATCGAGATGAAGGCCATCACGTTCGAAGAGTCATCGCAAGGATCCAATTATTTCGAGGGCGATATTCCCGATGACCTAATGCCGCAGGCAATGGAGTATCGCGAGAAGATGCTTGACGCCATTGCCGAATTTGACGACGGGCTGTTGGAGAAATTCCTCGAGGGCGAAGAAATCAGTCCTGACGAAGTGCGGTCCGCTTTACGCCAAGCTACCGTTTCGCTCAAGGCTGTACCCGTTGCTTGCGGAAGCGCTTACAAGTATAAAGGCGTCCAGCGTCTGCTCGATGCGGTCATTTATTATCTGCCATCTCCTGATGACATTGGCGAGACGCATGGGACAAAGCCGAATTCTGAAGAGGAGTTGACTCGTCCTGCCGAGGACAGCGCACCTTTTTCCGCGTTGGCCTTCAAAGTAATGACTGATCCTTTCGTCGGTCGTTTGACTTTTGTTCGAATCTACTCGGGTATCCTTGAAGCGGGTTCGTATATTTACAATGTCATGACAGAAAAGCGCGAACGCGTCTCTCGCTTGGTTGAAATGCACGCCAATGATCGCACCGAGTTAAAGCAAGCTTACGCTGGTGATATCGTTGCGCTGGTGGGCTTAAAGGATACGACTACGGGCGACACACTCTGCGACGAGAGCAATCCAATTGTTCTGGAGAAGATCGAGTTTGCCGAGCCTGTTATTCACGTTGCTATTGAGCCTAAGACCCGAGCTGATCAGGAGCAGTTGCACGTTGCGCTAGCCAAACTGAGCGAAGAAGATCCGACTTTTAAGGTGAAGGTTGACGATGAGACAGGTCAGACCGTCATGTCGGGGATGGGTGAGCTACACTTAGAGATCCTGATTGACCGTCTGTTTCGCGAGTTCAAAGTTGAAGCCAACGTGGGGCAACCGCAGGTTGCTTACAAAGAAGGTCTTCGCAAGGCATCACACGGGACGGGTCGTTTCGTGCGCCAGTCTGGTGGTCGTGGTCAGTTCGGCCACGTCGAATTGGAGATCGAGCCAGGTGAACCAGGAACGGGACTCGTGTTCGAATCCAAAGTCGTTGGCGGGAATGTGCCGCGCGAATATGTAAATCCTGCGCGGGACGGTATAGCGGAAGCTATGACCAATGGGCCTGTTGCTGGGTATCCGATCGAGGATGTCAAGGTTACGCTAGTTGATGGTTCGTTCCATGCTGTTGACTCTTCGGAAATGGCGTTCAAGGTTGCAGGTTCGATGGGTTTCAAGGATGGTGCTTCCAAAGCTGAGCCGTTCCTCATGGAGCCGATCATGGATTTGGAAGTCGTGGTTCCCGAGCAGTATTTGGGTGATGTTATGGGTGATCTCAACTCTCACAGAGGCGAAGTTCAAGGTATGAATCCACGCTCTGACGCACAGGTCATCAAGGCCTTCATACCTCTTAGCGAGACGTTCGGATACGCGACCCGTCTGCGTTCCCTCACTCAGGGACGCGCTGTCTTTACCTTACAGTTTGCGAAATATAGCGAAGTGCCTCGGAATATAACGGAGGCAATCATCGCCAAAGTCAACGGAAAAGATAACTAAACAGCGCAGAGCTGTTAACGTATAAGGAGAGGATCGGAGAAATGGCCAAGGAACAATTTGAGCGCAATAAGCCTCACGTAAATATTGGCACAATCGGCCACGTCGACCACGGTAAGACGACACTGACGGCGGCTATTACATTGCATCTAGCCAGCAAAGGTTTGGCTCAGGCTAAAGGCATTGACGAGATCGACAATGCTCCTGAAGAAAAGGCTCGTGGTGTAACAATTAACGTCTCGCACCAGGAGTATGAGACGGAAAATCGCCACTATGCGCACGTCGACTGCCCTGGTCACGCCGACTACATAAAGAACATGATTACCGGTGCTGCTCAGATGGATGGCGCTATTCTGGTGGTGAGTGCTGCTGACGGTCCTATGATTCAGACGCGTGAGCATATTCTTCTTGCGCGCCAGGTTAACGTGCCTCGTATCTGCGTCTTCTTGAACAAGGTTGACCAGGTTGATGATGAAGAACTGTTAGATCTCGTAGAGCTCGAAACGCGCGACCTACTCAACGAATACGGTTTTGAAGGCGACGATACCCCGGTTATTCGCGGGTCGGCCTTAGCCGCTGTTGAGGGCAACGATGGTCCCACGGGTGCGGGCGCCATTGATGAACTCATGAACTCGGTTGATGAGTGGATTCCGCTGCCCGAGCGCCCGGTTGATCAGCCCTTTTTGATGCCGATTGAAGATGTTTTTAGTATCTCTGGCCGTGGTACCGTAGGCACCGGACGCGTTGAACGCGGAATCGTTAAAGTGGGTGAAGAAGTCGAGTTGGTTGGTATTCGCGAGACGCGTAAGACGACTATCACGGGCGTTGAAATGTTCCGTAAGCTTCTGGACGAAGGTCAAGCCGGTGACAACGTCGGTCTATTGATGCGTGGCGTTGAAAAAGAAGAATTGATGCGCGGTATGGTTGTTTGTAAGCCGGGCTCGATTACGCCGCATACCAAGTTCAAGGCTGAGGTCTACGTTTTGACGAGCAAAGAAGGTGGTCGTGAGAAACCCTTCTTCTCAGGTTATCGCCCGCAGTTTTTCTTCCGCACGACCGATGTTACGGGCACGATTGGCTTGCCTGAAGGTACGGAAATGGTCATGCCTGGTGACAACGTCACGATGGAAGTGAACCTAATTCAGCCCATTGCCGTCGAGGCTAATCTACGCTTCGCTATTCGCGAAGGGGGTCGCACGATCGGTTCGGGTGTGGTCACCGAGATCATCGAGTAACTAACTCTGGGAGACACGCCAAGTGGCTGTTGATAGAATTCGCATTCGTCTCAAGGCATACGATCACGCTGCCTTAGACCGGTCCGTGGACGAGATAGTACAGACGGTTAAGCGTAGCGGGG
Organism: Gemmatimonadota bacterium; assembly: GCA_038119905.1. GTDB lineage: Bacteria > Latescibacterota > UBA2968 > UBA8231 > UBA8231. The sequence goes on from JAYOKQ010000015.1 coordinate 15,977, forward strand.
CCCGCATTGCGGGTCCCGTACCGCTGCCGACTTCGCGCAGTATATACACTGTGCTGCGTTCGCCTCACGTAGACAAAAAATCACGCGAGCAGTTTGAAACGCGTGTCCACAAGCGTTTGATCGATATCTACAATTCGACTCCGCAAACGGTGGACGCACTAATGAAGTTGGACTTGCCTGCTGGTATTGGCATAGATATTAAGGTTTAATGGGCATGGGCACACAGGTAGAAATTCTCACAACGGAAGGTAAGCCTAACGGATCGGTTGAATTGCCGGACGATCTGTTTGCGGCTGAAGTTTCCGAGTATGCCCTTTATCGCGCGGTTGTTACTTACGAGGCTAACCAGCGACAGGGGACTGCCAAAGTAAAGACGCGTTCAGAAATAGCTAGAACGAGCAAAAAGCACCACCGTCAAAAGGGTACAGGAGGAGCGCGTCGCGGTTCAAATCGTTCGCCTCTGGTTCGTGGTGGTGGTGTTGCTTTTGGTCCTGAGCCGCGTTCATACTACGCGAAGTTACCTAAGGCGCTCAAGCGCCTGGCCTTTCGATCCGCGCTGACGCTGAAGGGGAGCGGCGGTCAGGTCAAGATTGTTGATGATTTTGATTTTGATCAGCCCAGCACAAAGTCATTCAAAGGCGTTATTGACGCTTGTGGTTTGGATAGCCAGAAGGTGCTCTTCGTGACGCCCGATAATGCGGCTATGCTCGTCAAATCCAGCCGAAATATTCGTCGAGTAAATACGACTCATGTCGGCTCTTTGGGCACGTATGATGTCGTGGCGGCCGATGTAGTACTTTTCACCAAACAGGCGTTGGATAAGCTCGTTGAGCACCACGCGTCGGAACAGGCCTAGGAGCACATCCTGTGAGTAACCCTCGCTCGATCATTCAGAAACCGGTTATCACCGAGAAAGCGACTATCTTACGCGAGGGGAATAAGTATGCCTTCCGCGTTCATCCCAAAGCCAATAAGGTGCAAATTCGTCAGGCGATTGAAAGCATCTTTGAGGTTAAGGTCGAATCGGTGCGCACGATTAAAGTGCCAAGTAAACCCAAAAGACAAGGTCTTTACGCTGGGCGTCGCGCAGGCTGGAAAAAAGCGTATGTAACGCTTCAGGCTGGCGACTCAATTGAAGTCGTCGAAAACGTATAGGTTAAAATATGCCAGTTAAGAAGTTTCGACCCGTAACCCCGACGCTGCGTTATAAAACGGTTAACTCGTTTGACGAAGTTAGCGTAGACAAGCCGCAAAAGTCACTACTGCGCGGTGCAGTAAGTAAAACGGGTGGGCGCAATAACCAGGGAAGAATGACCATGCGTCGCCGCGGCGGTGGTCATAAGCGCCGCTATCGCGTGATCGATTTTAAGCGAAATAAGCTCGGTGTGCCTGGTAAAGTCGCTGCGATAGAATACGATCCGAATCGTTCGTCGTTTATTGCTCTGGTTGTCTATGCAGATGGTGATAAGCGTTATATCCTCGCTCCTGCCGGGCTCATTGTAGGAGCGGCGGTAATTGCTGGCTCCGGCGCGCCCATTAGCGTTGGTAATGCGATGCCTCTATCAAGCATGCCACTGGGTTCGACCATACACAACGTCGAACTCAAGCCGGGAGCTGGCGGCCAGCTTGCTCGGAGTGCCGGGGCTGAGGTTCAACTACTCGGGCGTGGCGATAATGGTCGTGCGCAGCTGCGGTTGCCCTCAGGTGAAATCCGCGAAGTTGCCGTTGAGTGTATGGCAACGCTGGGACAAGTCGGAAATGTCGAGCACGGTAACGTGGTCTTGGGTAAAGCCGGTCGGTCGCGTTGGTTGGGTCGTCGTCCCAAAGTCCGAGGTGTGGTGATGAATCCGGTTGACCATCCGCACGGCGGTGGTGAAGGTAAAACCTCTGGAGGCCGCCACCCAGTGACTCCATGGGGTAAGCCAACAAAGGGATACAAAACGCGTAAGCACAAGAACCGTTCCGACGCGATGATTCTCCGTCGGCGCAACTCGAAGTAGAAAGCGATCTGAAATAATGCCAAGGTCAGTCAAAAAGGGCCCGTTTATCGACGCCCATTTGGAGAAAAAAGTAGAGGAGCTAAATCGCACGGGTAGCAAGCGCGTAGTTAAGACGTGGTCGCGCCGCTCTACGATTACTCCAGATTTCGTCGGCCATACGTTGGCCGTGCACAATGGCAACAAGTTCATTCCTGTTTATGTGACCGAGAACATGGTTGGCCACAAGCTGGGTGAATTCGCTCCAACCCGCACGTTTCGCGGACATGGTGGCAAACTCACTGAGCGTGGTAGCCGAGTGCGCTGAGGAGTTAGGGTATAAGCCATGGAAGCGAGAGCGATTTTAAAACAAGTTGGTATACCTGCAACTAAGATGCGCCAGTTGATCGAATTGGTCCGCGGGAAGCCGGTTGAGGAAGCGTTGACGATTCTACGTTTTTCTCCGCGTCCGGTGGCCCGCGAGGTCGAGAAGACATTGCGCTCTGCGATAGCCAACGGAATCAATCAAGACGAAGAAAATCCAGTGGATGCTGAAGATCTTTACGTCAAGGCAATTTATGCCGACGAGGGGAGAGATCTCAAGCGTATTCGCCCCCGTGCTCGCGGTTCGGCTGATCGCATTCGCAAACGCCACTGTCATCTAACCGTGGTCGTCAGCGACCAGGTCAACTGAGGGAGCTCTCTTTGGGACAGAAAACTCACCCATACGGCTTTCGGCTTGGTGTAATTAAAGGATGGCGTTCCAATTGGTTCGCTGAAAAAGACTTTGCCGAGCTGTTAAACGAAGATCAAATGTTGCGTCGTTACGTCAAGCAGCGTCTGCTGCGCGCCGGCGTTTCCCGCATCAACATTGAGCGTCAGCCAAAGCGAGTCACCGTTGAAGTGCACACGGCCCGTCCTGGGATTGCGATTGGACGCCGCGGTGCAGAGGTCGATAAGCTGCGTGACGAATTAAAGCAGCTTACGGGTAAAGATGTTTCGCTGAATATACAGGAAGTTAAAAAGCCGGAGCTCGATGCTCAGTTGGTCGCAGATAACTTAGCGCGCCAATTGGAACAGCGTGTCTCTTTCCGCCGGGCTATGAAAAAATCGGTTGCTTCTTCTATGCGCATGGGCGCAGAAGGCATCCGCGTGGTATGCTCGGGGCGAATCGGCGGCTCGGAGATGGGGCGTCGGGAACGTTCAGAACCGGCGGGTCGTGTCCCTCTACACACGCTGCGCGCAGATATCGATTACGCTCAATCTACAGCGTACACGATTTCGGGTACGGTTGGTGTTAAGGTCTGGATTTGTCACGGTGAAGTTGTTGCAGATGCAGTTGCTACCAATCAGGCATAGAGAAGAACTGAAGAGGAACACCTACAATGTTGATGCCTAAGAAAGCAAAGTGGAGAAAGCAGTCTCGAGGTCGCATGCGTGGCCAAACCAAAGGGGGCGACATGGTTTCCTTTGGCGAGTACGGCTTAAAGGCACTTGAACCGGGTTGGATTACCAGCCGTCAGATTGAAGCCGTCCGCGTAACGATAAGTAGAACGATGAGTAGAACGGGTAAAATGTGGATCCGCGTTTTTCCGGATAAGCCGATTACGAAAAAACCTGCAGAAACGCGCATGGGTAAGGGAAAAGGGTCGCCGGAGGGATGGGTGGCCGTTGTAAAACCTGGGCGCGTTATGTTCGAACTCTCGGGTGTTCCTACTGAATTGGCCAGAGAGGCTTTTCGCAAGGCCGGCCATAAATTGCCTATAAAAACCAAATTTGTAGAGCGGGTGGGATAGTTATGAAGGCCAGTGAACTGCGTAGTTTGAGCGCGGAAGATGCCAAGGGAAAGCTGGAAGAACTCGAGGAGGAATCGTTTAATCTTCGCTTCCAGCATGTCTCGGGACAGTTGACCAGCCCGATACGCTTGCGTCAGGTTCGACGCGATATTGCACGTGTGCGCACGTTAATGCGCGAGCGCGATTTACAGCAGGAAAGCCTGCCCGGGGGAGAGTCGTAAGCAATGTCTGAAAATACAAGTGAGCGCCGCACGGCCGAAGGTCGTGTGTTGAAGGCCAACAATCTCAAGACGCGGGTGATAGCCGTTGAGCAGCGCATCGCTCACCCCCTTTATGGGCGTGTTATCCGCCGTACTGCCAAGTTTGTGGCTCACGATGAAAACAACGAATCCAATGTTGGAGATTTAGTTCGCATTGAGGAATGTCGTCCCATGAGTCGTACCAAGCGGTGGCGTTTGATCGAGATCATGGAACGGAACGCGGATCAGGCTTAAATGATACACGAATACACCATAGTAAAGATGGCAGACAACGCCGGTGCGCGGACGGCCAAGTGCATTCGCGTCCTCGGTGGAACTCGCAAGCGCTACGCATCGGTAGGTGACGTGATTGTGGTTGCGGTACACAACGTTTTACCCAACGGTCCTCTGCAAGAGGGCCAGGTGGCAAAAGCCGTTGTCGTGCGTACCAAAAAAGAATATCGCCGTCCCGACGGATCCTACATCCGCTTTGATGAAAATGCAGCGGTCTTAATTAACGATGAGAAAGAGCCGCGTGGGACGCGCATATTTGGTCCGGTTGCCAGAGAACTGCGCGACAAGCAATACATGCGTATTGTCTCGCTCGCTCCGGAAGTCGTCTAGTTTTTGGTCACGCCAATAGAGGATGCAAATGGATATTAGAAAAGGAGATACGGTAGAGGTTATTAGCGGTAATGATAAGGGACGCCGCTCGACCGTTCTAGCCGTTATCAAAGATAAGCATCGGGTTATTGTTGAAGGGGTTAATATGCGCAAGCACCACTCGCGTCCCTCTTCTCGTGATCCCCAGGGAGGAATCATTGAGCGCGAAGCGCCGATTCATCTCTCTAATGTGATGATTGTGTGCCCGAAGACGGACCAGCCCACTCGGATTCGTCATAAGAAATTAGACGGTGGTAAAAACGTACGCATCTCCGCCCGTAGTGGTGAGATGATTGACTCGCAGTAGAGAAGGGTATCATGAGCGAGCCCAGACTAAAGACACTGTACCGAGAGCAAGTTAAGTCACAAATGTTGGAGCACTTCTCGTACAACAACGTCATGCAGGTACCGACCATTGAGAAGGTCGTCATTAACATGGGGGTCGGTGAAGCAGTTGGTGAACCCAAGGCACTTGAGAGCGCTGTAAGCGAAATGACCGCCATTGCCGGTCAGAAGCCTGCATTACGCCGGGCGAAAAAGGCCATTTCAAACTTTAAGTTGCGCGAAGGGGTTCCCATCGGTTGTATCGTGACGCTGCGCGGGAATCGCATGTATGAATTTCTCGATAGGTTAATTACACTCGCGCTGCCTCAGGTTCGAGACTTTCGCGGTGTGCCTGCGCGCGGTTTTGATGGTCGCGGTAATTACAACCTAGGAATTAAAGAGCAGATTATATTTCCCGAGATTGACTACGATAGAATCGATCATATTCGCGGGATGAATATCACAATCGTTACTTCGGCTCAGACCGATGAAGAAGGGCGCGAATTGCTTCGGTCGTTCGGCATGCCCTTTAGCAACTAATGTTGGGAGAATTGGTGAATGCCTAAAAAGTCTCTAATAGCCAAAGCGCGCCGCACACCTAAGTTTAGTTCGCGCAAGTATAATAGATGTCAGCGTTGCGGTCGGCCGCGTGGCTATTATCGCAAATTTGGTCTGTGTCGTATATGTTTCCGCGAGTTAGCCCTACGGGGTGAGATTCCCGGTGTCACCAAAGCCAGCTGGTAGGGAGAATATATAACATGAGTATGACCGATCCAGTTGCAGATATGCTGACACGCGTTCGCAACGCAAGCCGGGCCAAGCATGCCCGCGTTGATATTCCTGCATCCAAACTCAAGAGAGAGATCGCCCGCGTTTTGGCGGAAACCCGCTTCATTGATAACTTTGCATTCATTGAAGACAACAAACAGGGTGTTCTTCGTCTCTATCTTCGCTACGATAATAACAACAAAAGCATGATTCAGGGAATTAGACGCATCAGTCGTCCTGGGCTGCGCCAATATTCTGGAAATGCCGACGTGCCGAGAATTCGACGCGGTTTAGGTATTGCCATAGTATCAACTTCACGCGGTGTAATGACCGACCGTGAGGCGCGTAGAGCTGGCGTCGGCGGCGAAATTCTCTGCAGCGTCTGGTAGATTGAGGAGAAGCTAAGTTGTCGCGTATAGGAAAAACTCCAATTGTAGTCCCTCAGGGCGTCGATGTGAAGGTAGACGGATCTCAGGTTGCGGTAAAAGGACCCAAAGGAGCGCTGGAGGTGCCCTTTGTTGACGATCATTTAGGCGTCGATATAGAGGGTGATGCACTCCAGGTTACCTGCAAGAGCGAGGAGAAGTCTGCTCGTGCTTTACATGGGTTGACGCGGACATTGATTGCCAACGCTGTTTTAGGCGTGAGTGAGGGGTTTAGCAAGAACTTGGATCTTTTTGGCGTCGGTTGGCGTGCTGAGGCTCAAGGCCGTCAGTTAACGCTTCACGTGGGTTATTCGCATCCGGTAGTCTACGATGCGCCCGAAGGAATTGATATCGCAGTGGGCAACGGTGAGAGTGGCGCGCAGGCCCGCATCACTGTCAGCGGCATCGACAAGCAAGTTGTTGGACAAGTTGCAGCGGACATTCGCTTTAAGCGCAAGCCCGAGCCCTATAAAGGCAAGGGGATCCGCTATGAAAACGAAGTCATTCACTGGAAACAAGGTAAAACCGCAGCGGGCTAATTATGAAGGATAAGAAACATCTGAACAAAAATCGCGCCCGCATAGAGCGGCGCCGACATCGTTTGCGCAAGATTGTGTCGGGAACGCCGGATCGGCCGCGTTTGGTGGTCCATCGTTCCCTAAAACACATTGAAGTTCAGTTGATCGACGATGTTGCAGGACATTCTCTGTTTGGCTTTTCTACCCAGAGCAAAGATCTGCGTAGTCGCTCCTTTGCAAACCGAGTAGAACAGGGAACAGAAGTTGGAAAGATTGTAGCTGAGAAAGCTAAGGAAAAGGGTATCGACAAAGTAGTCTTTGATCGCGGAGGCTATCTGTACCACGGTATCGTTAAAGCCGTCGCCGACGGAGCTCGTGAAGGCGGGCTGAACTTCTAGAGGAGAGTTACTTCTGTGGCGAAAGTAGATCCCAACAGCATGGAACTGAGTGAAGTCGTAGTTCAGAATAGCATCAAGCGCGTTTCGCATGTGCGCAAGGGTGGACGTCGTTTCAGTTTTAATGCTATGGTTGTCGTCGGTGATCGCAACGGGCGCGTTGGTGCCGGCTCTGGTAAGGCTGGAGAAATATCTGAGGCGATCCGCAAAGGTACTGAGGCAGCAAAGAAGAACATGATCGAGGTGCCCGTGGTGAATGGAACGATTCCCCACGAGATTGAAGGTCGTTTTGGTGCGGCCCAGATCCTATTCAAACCAGCCTCTCCGGGAACGGGTGTTATTGCTAGCGGTGGTATTCGCATCGTGTTGGAACTGGCTGGTGTGCACGATATTCTCACTAAATCATTGGGCTCTACTAACCCTCAGAATGCAGTGAAAGCTACGCTTGCTGCATTGAGTGAATTGAGAGATGCCGAGTCTACCGCGCGTTTGCGCGGTGTGCCCATGGAAGTTTTGCGCGGTTAGGAGAAGATAAGTCGATGAAGTTAGTAATTACACAGCGCCGCAGTGCCATCGGTCGAGCTCAAAACCAAAAAGCTACCATCGAAGCATTGGGCCTTAAACGCCTCTACCAACAGGTCGTGCACGAAGACACGCCGCAGATTCGCGGTATGGTTGAAAAAGTAAAGCACCTGGTAGACGTGCAAGAACAAGACGCCTAAGTAGGAGACGATCTAACATGCGTTTAGGTGAAATTAAATGCCCAAAAGGCTCGCGTCGCGTTCGCAAGCGCTTGGGACAGGGGCCCGGTTCGGGGACGGGGAAGACGGCTGGTAAAGGGCATAAAGGTCAGCGGGCCCGTTCAGGCGCTCGTCGCGGCAACCGCATCGGTTTCATCGGTGGGACCTTGGCGTACTTTCGTCACATGCCTAAAATTGGGTTTTCCAATCACAATTTCAAAGTTGTATATCAGACGGTAAATTTGGCTGATATCGAAGCTCGTGGTTTAGAGGGCGAAATAGGGATTGAGGTCCTGCTGTCGGCCGGTTTAGTCCGCAGCGATAAACAGCCAGTGAAGATACTGGGCGAGGGCGAGCTGAGTCGCGGCGTCACGATCACGGCACACCAGTTTTCAGCGAGCGCTCGTGAAAAAATTGAAAAGGCCGGTGGCAAGGCCGAGGTAATTTGAGGGACTAATGCTCCAGAGCTTCCAAAATTGCTTTAAAATTCCCGAACTGCGAAAGCGGATTCTCTTCACTATAGGGTTACTTGTTGTCTATCGAATTGGTGGGCAGATCACCGTGCCCGGTGTCGAAGTGAGGGTTGTGCAAGAGTTTTTTAACAACTCTAGCAATACGCTATTCGGCCTTTACGATATGTTTGTGGGCGGCGCTTTCACCCGCGCAACGATTTTTGCGCTGGGCATCATGCCCTATATTAGCGCATCAATTATTCTGCAATTGCTGGGAGCTGTGATCCCTTATTTTCAGAAGCTACAGCGTGAGGGGGAAGAAGGGCGTAAAAAAATTACGCAATATACTCGGTATGGCACCGTCTTTCTTGCCGCAGCTCAAGCATATGGCGTAAGCTACTTTCTTGAAACCATACGCGGTCCAGCTTCTGGATTGTTAGCTGTTGCCGATCCTGGTCTCGGATTTACTCTGGAGACCATGATTACGATAACAACGGGAACTATTTTCATCATGTGGTTGGGCGAACAAATTACCGAACGCGGTATCGGCAATGGTATATCGCTCATAATTTTCATCGGTATCATCGCCGAACTGCCCAATGCTATTCGCTACGAGTATCAGCACTATCTGAACAACATCAACTTGAACAAAGGACCGATTCAAGAGATCGTCCTAGTGGCTCTGATGTTTTTCATCGTTGCTTTCGTGATACTCATGACTCAAGGTCTTCGTAAGATACCCGTTCAATACGCCAAGCGCGTTGTTGGACGCAGAGTCTACGGCGGGCAGACTACACACATACCACTGCGTATCAATACAGCTGGCGTCATTCCAATTATCTTTGCCCAATCAATTATGTTCCTGCCTGGAACAATCACCCAACTCTTTCCGGATAGTGAGTTTCTTCAGGGGGTTGGAAGTTTGTTCTCAACGGAGTCGCTCGTGTATTGGGCCATTTATGGATTGATGATCGTTTTCTTCACCTACTTTTATACGGCTATCGTGATGGATCCGAACCAGTTAGCCGACAATATGAAAAAACACGGCGGTTTTATTCCTGGCATACGTCCAGGACCGCGGACTGCTCAGTATATTGACGGCATTATGACGCGCATCACGTTGCCCGGTTCAATCGCTCTGGCGGCTGTTGCGATATTTCCCTTTTTCGTCATACGGCAGTTTAACGTACATCCCTCATTTGCTCAGTTTTTTGGCGGCACGGGATTGTTGATTATCGTGGGAGTTGCACTCGATACGCTGCAGCAGATAGAATCTCAGTTGATGACCCGGCATTATGAAGGTTTTATGAAAAAGGGTCGTATACAAGGACGTCGGGGATAATCCCGCTTTTTGTCGGAGTAATATCGTGAAAGTCAAAGCATCTGTTAGCAAGCGCTGCCCTGATTGCAAGATCATTCGCCGGCATGGGGTTGTGCGCGTGATTTGCAAGCGCAATCCGCGCCATAAACAGAGACAAGGATGAGGAGGCCAGCCATTGGCACGTATTGCAGGCGTTGATTTGCCCCGCGACAAGCGGGTTGCTATAGGACTCACTTATATTTTCGGGATCGGCCAGACGGTCGCTAATCGCATCATTGAGCAGGCTGGTATCGATCCGCAGTTGCGCATACATAGTTTGACGGAAGATCAGGTTAATAGCCTACGTGAAATTATCGAGGCCAATTATAAGGTCGAAGGTAGTTTGCGCGGTGAAATCACCATGAACGTCAAACGACTGATGGATATTGGCAGTTACAAGGGGTTGAGACACCGCCGTGGTCTGCCTGCCAACGGTCAGCGCACGAAGACGAATGCTCGCACGCGCAAAGGTCCGCGCCGCGCGATTGCTGGCAAGAAAAAAGCTCCTAGATAAAACAGTTAAGAACGAGGATAACGCATTTGCCACCTGAAAGACGTAGAAGACGCAAGAAAGCAAAGCAGGTAGAATCTGTGGGCGTTGCCCATATATTGGCTACCTTCAACAACACCATCATTACGTTAACCGATTCTGATGGAAATGTGATCTCTTGGGCAACTCCCGGAAAAATGAGTATCAAAGGTAGTCGTAAGTCGACGCCTTTTGCCGGCCAGATCGCTGCTGAAAAAGCAGCCCAAGAGGCCATGAGTATGGGGCTAAGACGCGTCGAGGTTTGGGTCAAAGGACCTGGCGTTGGACGTGAGTCGGCTATACGAGCGCTACAGAACGCGGGTCTGGAGATTTCGGCTATCCGCGACGTAACGCCTATTCCTCACAACGGTTGCCGTCCGCCTAAGCGTCGCCGGGTCTAAAGGAGAATATCAGCATGAGTAGATACGTTGGACCTAACTGCCGCTATTGTCGTCGTGAGGGAGCTAAACTCTTTCTCAAGGGCGAGCGTTGCAATTTAGAAAAGTGCTCTTTCGAGCGGCGCAGTTATGCCCCAGGTCAGCACGGTCAGGGGCTTCGTCGCAAGCAATCTGATTACAGCGTGCAGTTGCGAGCAAAGCAGAAGCTTTCCCGTCTATACGGTATTCGTGAGGGTCAGTTTCGCGGCTATTACAAAGAGTCTACGCGCGTTCCCGGTGTAAGCGGTGAAAACCTGCTACGCCTCTTGGAAAGTCGCTTGGATAATGTGATTTATCGCTTGGGGTTTGCGCCCTCACGTAAGGCCGCCCGTCAGCTCGTTCGACATAACCACATCCTCGTAAACGGCCGTAGGGTGAATATTCCCTCCTACCTGACGAGAGTGGGAGATGCCATTTCGGTGACCGAATCGAGTCGGCAGATGGAAGCCATCCATGAGTCGTTGCGCAGGTCTCGCGAAACTGTGTCGTGGTTGACCGTTGATAAGGTTAATTTACAGGGATCTGTCGTAGAGGCGCCAAGTCGTGAAGATATTCCGACTATCGCCGAAGAGCAGTTGGTTATCGAGTTTTATTCTCGCGTCTAACATACTTAGAGATTCGAGAAAATCTCTCCTCATTCCAGGGAGTAAGAGGCTATATGAAGTTAGAAGGTCTCCAGATGCCGAGGCTGGTGGAAATAGAAAAAGAAAGTCTGAACGAAACCTACGGCAAATTCGTCGTGCAGCCTCTAGAGCGAGGTTTCGGAGTCACGTTGGGACATTCCCTGCGCCGTATTCTACTTTCTTCTATTCAAGGCGCTGCCATCAAGCAAGTAAATATTCAAGGCGTTCAGCACGAGTTTTCTGTCGTGGACGGTGTTCGTGAAGACGTCCCAGAAATTGTGCTGAATTTGAAGGAAGTTGCGCTGCGTTACACCGGCGAAGAAGACCGTATCCTACGCGTCGAAAAAACGGGAGCCGGAGTGCTGTTGGCCAGCGATTTAGCCGTTGATCCGAACGTTCAAGTTCTTAACCCAGATCTGCACATAGCGACGTTGGATGAAGGCTCTACGCTCACGATGGAACTGACGGTTGGACAGGGACGCGGTTATAGTTTTGCAGAAGAAAACAAGATGCCTGATCAGCCCATTGGTTCCGTGCCCATCGACAGCTCGTTTTCTCCTGTAACTAACGTCAAGTATGATACCGAGAATGCGCGCGTCGGACGTCGCACGGATTACGACCGTCTAAGTATTGAAGTTTGGACGGATGGCTCTGTGAATCCAGAAGACGCGTTGGCGCAAGCCGCCAAGATCATGATGGAGCACTTGAGCCTATTTATCAACTTCGAGGAAGAAGCAGAAGAAGTAGAAGAGAAAGAAGTTGATGAAGAGACCAAACGCGTTGCTCGATTGTTGGCCATGCCGGTTGATGAACTCGAATTGTCTGTTCGTTCTGCCAACTGTTTGCGTGCTGCTGGTATAACGCATTTGCGCGAACTCGTGGGACGCAGCGAGGCGGAAATGCTCAAATACCGCAACTTTGGTCGCAAGTCGCTCAACGAATTAGGTGAGATATTGGATACCCTTAAGTTAAACTGGGGAATGGATCTAACGCCGTATGAAGATGTTGAGATCGACGAAGATGCGGTCAATCCGTTAGTCGAGGAATTTTAAGGTAGGTTAAGAGAAAAATGAGACACGGAAAAAAAATAGCAAAGTTGGGACGTCCCTCGGCGCACCGCAAGGCGATGATGGCCAATATGGTGACTTCGCTTTTGTCCGAAGAGCGCATTACAACGACCCATACGCGTGCTAAAGAACTGCGACGTTCGGCTGAGCATATGATTACTTTTGCCAAACGCGGTGATCTCCATGCGCGTCGTCAGGTTTTGCGCTTTGTTGCCGATAAACAAGTTGTTGCAAAGCTCTTTGACGAACTGGGCCCTCGCTACAAAGGTCGAAACGGTGGCTACACTCGGATCGTTAAATTGGGGCCGCGTCGTGGGGATGGAACATTTATGAGTATTATCGAACTTGTCGACCGCCCTGGCGCAGTGGCACCAAGCGCAGTGGAAGAAGAAAATACAGAGTCTACAGAAGAATAGTTTTTTAAGAAAAAATCGAATGAAAGAGAGCGGGGCGAGAATTTTTCTCGTCCCGTTTTTTTATAACCTTAACATGGTGCTGTGTTGCAATGAAGCGCGGTGATATAATAGAATTAAAAATAACAGAGATTGATCCGAAAGGCGATGGTCGCGGTTCCGTGGATGAGCGTGAAGTCATCGTGCGCCGTGCGGTGCCGGGTGATCAGATAAGTGCGCGAGTAATTAAAAAAAGGCGTGGCCGTATTGATGCTGAAATTATCGAATTGCATCAGCAGGAAATGCCTCGAATAGATGTCCGCTGTGCACATTTTGGTTTATGTGGCGGATGTCGATGGCAAGACATACAGTATGAAGACCAACTGCTGCTTAAAGAGCGGATGGTTCGTAACGCATTAAACCAGTTTGGATTTGATGACATCCCGATTCAGGGAATAATGCAGAGTGTTTCTGCATTCTTTTATAGAAATAAAATGGAATTCTCGTTCGGTGCCGATTCGGAGGGAAACGTGCAATTGGGGTTGCACGTGCGAGGAAGATTTAATCGCATCTTTGATGTTGAGACGTGTCATTTGCAGTCGCCGCTATCCAACCGAATTGTGCAAATTACACGTAAGCTGGCCAATCAATTGGCCTTGAGTGCCTATAATTTAAAAACGCATGAAGGGATACTGCGTTTCCTCGTAGTACGTGATGCAAAAGCTAGTGGGCAGATTCTCGTTAACCTCGTGGTGTCGAGCTATCCGCATGAGGGAGTAGAAACGTTGGTGCAGCATCTTATAAAAGAAGTCCCAGAGATCGACTCACTGGTCCTTACGTTGCACAGCGGCAAAGCGCAGGTAGCAAAGGGAGAAAAAGAATTTGTGGTTTCTGGACGGGGAGCGATTGAGGAATCCTGTGGGAAGATTCATTTTGACATCTCTCCACAATCTTTTTTTCAAACGAATTCCTTGCAAGCAGAAAGATTATATCAACTCATAGGTGAATGGGCGGGCGATGGCTTAGGGCGCGTGCTTGATCTGTACTGTGGAACAGGTTCGATAAGTTTACACATGGCACACCGAGCAGAAGAGGTCTTAGGTGTTGAACTCGTGGAGGATGCGGTTGTTGATGCGCGGTTGAATGCTGAGAGAAATGGGGTAGAAAACTGTTCATTCCTCGTTGGCAAAGCCGAAGAATTATTAATCGAGCTAGCGGCAAAGAGCGACAAATACGACCTAGTTGTCGTTGACCCTCCGCGCCCCGGGCTGCACAAAAATGTGATAGAAGCGTTGGGACATATGGGGCCTACACGCATTTTGTATGTATCTTGTAACCCAGAAACGCTGGCGGAAAACTTGTGCCAACTAAAAGAATTTGGCTATGAAATTACTCGAGTTCAGCCGGTCGATATGTTTCCCCAAACACCGCACTGTGAGGTCATTTGTGAACTCATAAAGCTTGACTGACTTGGGGACAATCGATATTGTAGGCGCATATGCGAACCCAATTAGATCCCTCTTGTGGGCTTTATGGCAAACGAAAAAAATATGTCAATGTCAGAAGAACAGCCGTCAAAAGCGAAGCGGGCCAAACTTAAAAAGAAAAAGGCGGCATCTGTGGAGTCTAGCGAGGAAACTGTGACCGAGCAGAAAACGCCATTTTCTTCGGTTGAAGTATTTATAAAGCCTGGACCTATGCAGCGCTTGTTTGCAGCGTTTCGTTCGGCGGAGGTTGCTGGCGATCTAGTGCGCCCGCGCATGTTGACAGAGTCAGTTGAACACGGCAGAGGGCGTGGGATAATCCGCAATTTTACTTTTCGCAAATTTAAGGAGCAGCCGAAGGCCGTTCTTTTTATCACCATTCCCAAAGGTATTGCCGGAGGAAGCTTTGAACCCGCCGATCGCCTGCTCAAACCGGGAGAGCCGCTACAATTAAGTTATGTGGCCGACGTTGATGGAGCGCTTAAACCGATTTACTTCGTCGGTAAATCTTATTTTTTACGCAAGAGTTTTTACGTTGCAGACAACCCAGATAATCCGGACAAGCCGTGGGTTGGCTCACGGGAAGATGCGCAGGAGAAATTACCCAAAGACGTATTTGTGCGTGGTGAAGACATCATTGAAGTGCGTGTTGATAGCGTAACCTCCATGCCCAACGGGCCCGGCAGTATACGGAACGACGTTCTCAGTCGCTATCTGAGCAGCGCTCAACTCTACTGTATACCAGGCGGCGGCGGTTGGGCTCAGCGCAGCACGCAGGGCCCTTTTTTCAAGAGTATTCGCGATCCGCTCGACAAGTATATTGATCAGGCGGGCGTAAAGCATATAGAGCGTATTGAGATTGATGAATTTGGCAATCTTGGCGACATTACGGTATTGATAAAAGAGGGCTTACTCCAAGGCATGGAGTATGACAAAATACTTCAAGTTATGGAGAGCAAGCCGAATGAATACTTACGCGAAATAAATACCTTTGTCGGGTTCTTGCTCTACTTTAGAATAAGTGAAGACGTTAAAGAGGGACTGCTGCGTACTTTTAATAAAAAAGTGGGCAAAGAAGATGAGGTATACATACCTCTGATACTGGAACGAGTCGCTGATGCAAAGGAACAGTATCGAGTGACTTTTCGCGTATTTCCGCGCGATTTAGTAGAAGAGCGCTCGCGAAACAGTATGGAACGAGGACTTCAATTTATGCCGCCTCACACGCTGCACCCAGGTTCGGAAAACCAGTATACATATAGCAGACTACTGATCGCTATTAGCCAGCGTTTTCGCGAGGACGAAAAACCCGAAGAGGATAAACTCAAGAGCGAAAAACTTGTGGCATCGGTCCAAGGGCGGATCGCTGAACAAAAACACAAGTTTACCGATGATAAGATCCGATCTGCATTTCAGGATAGAGTAGCAGCAAAAAAGAAAAAAGAAGACGGATAACAAAATAAAAGCGCTCGTCACGATGTTTGACGAGCGCTTTTATTTTGGGTCTTCGACAGGTTTGGGACGTTGCCTGCGTTTCTTGGGGCCTCTTGCCATGTTTTGATTTTCGAGATAGCCGTACAACTGGCTCAGTTGGCTATGGCTAATCTTGAAGTATTCATTATCCCGGATATAGCGACTATAGCGCCAGTCATTTCCATCTTCTTTATGTAGAGGAATACCTTGGGGCTCGTAGCAAAACTGCAGGCCGTGCTGTAAAATTTTGCGCTCACCGGAGCGGAAAATGTGCGTGCGGACAACTTGAGCAAGGATGCGAATTTTAAAAGGAAGCTCGGGTTTAAAACGCTGAACCGCATCGGGAAAGTGGAGTTTGGGATAG